>CAYVGM010000036.1:0-3758 GCA_964451125.1 uncultured Chitinophagales bacterium | reverse complement strand
GTAAATGCATCTGCTACTGCTTACAGCTCTCTTAACTGGACAAAAATGACAAACAGATGTGCTACATCTATAAATGACCCGATACCATCTGAATGGGCAGCAAAAAATTCTTCTACTGATAAAACTGTTTGGGCTAAATTTATTGCACCTCCAAGCGGAAAAGTTAAAATCCGGTCAGAAAATATTGCACAGATAAAGGGAGATGCTGATTACCATGAAAATATTAATCTACAATTAGCTGTTTATCAGACAAGCCGAACTTGTTATGATAAATGGGCTTTATCAGAAATTGGTCAAGGTCATGGGTTTGATGGTGGACTGGTTGAAAATGATCCTCTTAATACTGATGATAGGATCTATTGTGGAGTTTTGGGCTCAGGTCCATGTGATCAAAATACTTGTGTACCAGGAGTTGGCACTTGTGGATACGATGAATATCTTGTAGCTCGCTGTTTGATACCGGGTAAAGAATATTTTATAATGATTGACGGCGATGAAGGATACACTAGTGGTGCAGATGTAGAAGATATTGAAGGTGATTTTAGAATTTCAGTTCAAGAGTTAAACGGAATTCCGGCTTCAACTAACGACTCTATCTGTAACGCCTATAATATGGGCACCATGTCGAATGTAATTAATGCGGTTTATACTACACCAATTCCATTTAACAACGAATGTGCTACAGTTGATCAGTCTTATGAGGGAGCAGGAAAAATTGCACAAAATATTTCAGGTATGCTTTTCAATTTTAATGTTGAACATACTTTATGGTTCAAATTTGTTGCTCCTTCATCCGGAAAAGTAAAAATTGAAGCCATTAATGATGGTTCTGTTGATCCGATTGATTTAGGATTGGCATTATATGATATTCCTACTCAAAATTGCTGGCAAATTCAATCAAATGGTTTTGAAATTCAGGATGATTATGATCCGGGTGTGTTAACTACTTTAATGGATGAGCAAATGACCGTTTCTTGCTTAGTGCCGGGACGAACATATTGGTTACAGGTAGATGGAGATAAAAATGCCTCTTCTTGCGGTCCGCTATTAACGGGAACAGATTGTGAAACGGGGCAGTTTAAAGTTCGCATCACTACACTTGCTGCAGACCCGACTTATGCAAGCAATGTAACTTATACTACACCATCTACAACTCAACCGGGTGGAAATGATAATTTCTGTCAGTCACATAATATATATAATGCATCGGGTACTTATAATCCGCTTAATCAAAATACATTCTTACATCCGGGTGAAACGATTAATTTTCACCATAATAACCGTTGCGCAACATCGCAGCAAAATGAACCTGAGGCTAACGGATGGGATTTGAATCCATTTAATACAGGAAGCGACCCAACGGTATGGTATACTTTTAACACCGGTCCAAGCTTAGGTGCATTGCGTCCCGGAGATATTACTATCAGAATTACCAACCCTAGTGGAACATGCTTTGATCCTGATTTGGATTTATATGAATATGACGGAACTTTTAATGTGGCAAGTTGCAATTCTCAAACATTATCTGCTACTGAATTTGCTCCTCTAGTGAGAGTAGGAGAAGGTAAGGTATTTAATGTTTTAGCTCCTAGAGAAGAAGAAATAAAAATCACCTGCCCTCGTGCAAATACTCGCTATTTCTTGCGTGTCTTAGGCACTTCTACATGTCCATTATTTGGAGATGATCAGGGTGAGTTTGATATTTCTGTGTCCATGAGTGCAATCAATATTAACTTCCAAACCAATGACGATATTTGTGGAGCTTCCAATATGGGTACTCTGGCTTCAGGAGGTGCATTGCAATTGTTAAATCAAAATAACATTTGTGCAACACAACAAATAGGTGAACCGAATACTACACAGGGAGCTGTTCAAAATGAACCGGAATATGATGAAACGATGTGGTATAAATTTACCACAAGTGCCAATCCGGGTGCAATACAGGTGGTATTGAAGTCATTATTGGGTGTAGGCGGTTTTAATGCAGTTCCATCTATCACAGTATATAAATACATTCCTGTTTCCAATGCATCATCTACACCATGTTCAACTACACCGTTTGCAAATATGGCAGATTTAGCTTCCAATATGGGATTTGCTACATTATTGGGTAATGTTACAATAGATTCTGCAAAAGTTACTTTGCCATGTGTTACGCCTAATGCAACTTATTTTATTCAGGTGGATGGTGCAGATGCAAGTTTATTTGGGATCACAGTACCAACTTTTACAGATAATTTCTATTATAACCTTTATGTAAGAGACCTGGGTAGCGGTACCGGAAGACCTTCTAATGACGATTTAGTAAATGCACTCCCTGTAGATAATGTGGCTCCAATAGATGGACTGCTAACTGCCGGAAGCTCATTGACCGTTTCGGGGCACAACCGATGTGCTACTTGCGAAACCGGCGAGAATGGCGATTATTGTGGTGCAGATGCAACTGATCACGAAAATTCAAACGAAGATGAAACGGTTTGGTATTACTTCACTACACCAAGTAAACCGGGTGTTATTACAGTAAATGTGGCAGATGATCCTGCTGTAACGAGTGAAGTATTAAAACCAAATTTCAGAATCTATTATAATAATGGTTCTTCACCATACTTCAGAACAACCGCTGCACCTACCGGAAAACTTATTCAGGAGGGAAGTTCTGCTGATAATACATTAAATAATTCTTCTGTGTCAAATTCTTATACTTGTTTATTGCCAAATACCAAGTATTGGATTCAAGTAGATGGAAATGATATTTCAACAGATCAGGGCAATCTTATCATTACAGTAACAGATGATGGTAGTGGAAATCCGGGACCAAGTAACGATTTAATCTGTAATGCAGAAAACTTAACCTTACCAACTGCGGTATTGGGAAGAACAAACAAATGCGCTTGGGAAGAAACGGGTGAGCCGAATACCTCTTCAAATATTGGAGGCTCAGGAGATGATGTTGAAGCTAATGATTATGATGAAACTGTTTGGTTTACATTTGTTCCTTCATCTGCTCAAGATGTTACAATGATATTAGAACCAACATCAGGCATTAATGGAGGTATCAAATATGTCTTGTATGAAAAAACGGCTACTGCTACAATTACTTGCTCAGGTACTCCGGCAGATATTCCTACATGGACTCAACTGCGGGAAATTGCTTCCGGTACTGGTTTAGTATTAAATACGATAGGAACTACAGATCAGGTAGTTGAAACCTGGCCTTGTTTAGATCCTGCAAAACGATACTATATCCAAGTAGATGGAAATGATTTACTGGGTTCTAACGATGTCGGTAATTTTAATATACAATTGACAACAGCTGTACATGCAGGTCAGGTGAATGACAATATATGTGGTATAGGCGCAACAGCCGCTCAAGGTAATATTGGTACATTTACGACCTCGGCTACGGTAACTGCATCTGCGCAAGACAATCGCTGCGCTACGCAAGAAGTGAGTGAACCTAATGTAAACGGAAATTATAATGATATTACCGATCCAAATTATGATCATTCACTTTGGTATAAATTTACGGCAAGCAATACAGATGGTACATACACGGTTAATGTTACCAATGTAGGTGCTGATGCCATCAATGCTGATATTGTGATTTACCGTCAGGATGGTACAACATGCCCTGCTACTAACTTCTCTTCTCTTACTGAGATAAAATCTTCATCATCACTAAATAGTGTTACAAATGATGAATCTCTGGCTTTGGAATGTTGGGAAATTGAAGAAGGCAAAACCTATTATGTACAAGT
>CAYVGM010000035.1:2906-16325 GCA_964451125.1 uncultured Chitinophagales bacterium | reverse complement strand
CAATCGTATCTTCCAACTGTTTGTAATATAAAGTATCTTGTGCTTTCACAATAAAAGTAATAGATAAAAAAACAAAATAAAGCAAACCCTTCATGATAATAAATTATACAAATATAATACCATAAAAGTCATTATAAAATAAAATTATTAATGGTGAAAGTTATTACTAATTGGCAATAACGAAACTTTTTGTCAACTCAAAAACTACAATCTGTCTGATTGCTTACACCCGCTCTATAATAGTAGCGATACCCATACCGCCGCCTACGCAAAGTGTAGCCAAACCTGTTGATTTGTTTGTTCGCTCCAGTTCATCCAGCAACGTACCTAATATCATAGCTCCGGTAGCTCCCAGCGGATGTCCCAAAGCAATAGCACCGCCGTTGACATTCAGTTTTTCATCCGGCACATTTAGGTCGCGTTGCAAACGCAATACTGCCGATGCAAATGCCTCATTCATTTCTACCAAATCAATATCGTTGATAGTCATACCGGCACTTGCCAAAGCTAATTTTGAAGCCGGTCCCGGACCGGTGAGCATAATCGTCGGCTCTGTTGATGTCAACCCGATACTCACTATTCTGGCTCTGGGTTTTATCCCAAATTTTTCTCCAATAGATTTAGAGCCTACTACCACCACACTTGCACCATCTACAATACCGCTCGAATTTCCGGGAGTATGTACGTGATTGATTTTTTCCAAATCCGTATATTTACTCAACGCTGTGACATCAAATCCCATCTCTCCCATCATCTGAAAAGCTGGTGCTAATGAAGCCAAACCCTCCATCGTGGTATCGGGGCGATTGTATTCATCTTCACTCAAGATGCTCAATCCGTTAATATCCAAAACAGGAATAAGCGACTTTGCAAAACGACCTTCGGCTTTTGCAATTCCGGCTAAACGCTGCGAGCGCAACGCATATTGATCACAGTCTTCTCTGGAAAAATTTTCGAGTGTGGCTATCAAATCTGCACTGATACCTTGCGGCACGAAATCGGTGTGATTATTCACCCGCATATCCAACACCCAGGCACCGCCGTCAAAGCCCATCGGTACGCGGCTCATGCTCTCCACACCACCTGCAATGACCAAATCCTGCCAGCCGGAGCGAATTTTCATGGCTGCCAAATTCACGGCTTCCAAGCCGGAGGCACAAAAGCGGTTGAGCTGGAAGCCCGGCACCGTTTCAGAATAATCGGCCATCATCACGGCAGTTTTTGCAATATTGCCACCCTGGTCGCCGATAGGAGTTACACATCCGATGATGACATCGTTGACTAACGTGGTATCAATATTATTTCGTTGTTTAACAGCTTTTAAAACTTGGGTTAAGAGGTCGGTGGGGGTAACTTCATAAAGCGCACCGTTTTTCTTGCCTTTTCCTCGAGGTGTCCTTACGGCGTCGTAAATATATGCTTCAGACATGTAGAAATTATTTAAAAATTTTAATTGTTATTTTGTTTAGTGATTTCGTATAAAGGTAAACAATAAATTTTGTTTTTTGAATAATAGATTGAGCCAAAACGAATTTTCAATAATTCACTTTTCTATCTAAAAAAACAATAGGCTGTTTCAATATTTTGTTTAATATTGCAGTAAATATAATTTCTATACAATGGGAAAATTTGTAATTAAAACTCAAAAAGATGGTCAGTATGTTTTTAATTTACTGGCAGGCAACGGGCAATCTATTTTGCGCAGCGAAGCTTATACGACTAAAGCGGCATGCGTAAACGGTATTGAATCAGTTAAGAAAAATGCACCGGATGACGGTCGTTATGATCGTAAAGAAGCCAGCAACGGCAAACCGTTTTTCAATTTAAAAGCCGGCAACGGACAAGTGATTGGCACCAGCGAATTGTATGAAAGTGTGGCATCTCGTGAGAACGGCATTGAGAGTGTAAAGAAAAATGCACCTGATGCGGAAACTGAAGACACTACGGCATAATTTTTTTGCTGAATGATAAAAAAGTCCGCCCAGGCGGACTTTTTCTATTTCTGAATGTTGACACCTAAACTAAATCCAACCCCTTGCCTTAAATTCTAAATATTTATTGATGGTTTGTGTTGAAAGTTCATGGGGCGAGGTCAAGATACTTTGTATGCCGTAGTTGGCTAATTCTTTCACCATTTTTTCTTTTTCGTACATAAACTTTTTGCCAATAGTCTTATGATAAATCTCCAGGGTATTCTCAGCATGCTCATAGCTGAATCGGTCTATTTCAATATTTCTAAACACGACAACCAGCAAGAGATGTGCATGGTTTATCTTGCGCAATATCGGCAAGTAGCGCTCTAATGTGTAATAGCTCTCAAAATTGGTATAGAGAATGATTAAACTGCGTTGTTTGATAAGGCGGGATACTGCATTATACAGCAATTCAAAATTTGCTTCGTAGTTGCTTTCTTCTTCTCTGAATAAAGTTTCTGAAATCAGTTTTAGCTGCCCCGGTTTTTTATTGGCTTTTACAAAACTGCCTATTTTTTCATTAAACGTAAGTACTCCGGCTTTATCATCTTTGCGTATAGCTGTATTGGAAATAACTAATGTCGTATTGACGGCATAATCCAGTAAGCTCAACCCATCAAACGGCATATTCATTGCACGGCTTTTATCCAGTATCGAATAAATCTGCTGCGACTTTTCATCACCATATTGGTTGATCATCAGTTGATGCCGTCGGCCGGTAGCTTTCCAGTTTATAGTGCGGATATCATCGCCTGCTACATAATTTTTAATTTGTTCAAACTCGTAGCTATGCCCGATTTTGCGCATTTTCTTTAATCCGAAATTTAAGTGCAGCTTGTTGAACAATAATAATTCATGTTTTTTTACTTGTATGGAGGAAGGGTAAACTCCAACTTCCGTTTCGAGTGGAAAGATAATTTTATGCTGTACCAACCCAATTAAACTGGAAACAAAAACATTGCAATTTCCGAAATGATATACACCGCGAGTTAAAGGACGAATGGAATATTTCAGTTCTTTTTCTTCATCACCACTTAAAGAAAATTTATAAGAAAAATCTCTTTTTTGAAATTCGGCCGGTAACTCATCTATCACTTCCAGTCGGACTAATATATTTTGTTCATTTTTTATATTAAGATAAATATCCGTTTCATCGCCAAGTGGCAAAATATCGGGTAGCTTGCGTGTGCAAGAGATTTTTTTATCGAATAATTTCACTAATAAAAAATCTATCAATGTGGTAATAAACAATATTAACAATATGAGCTTGCCAATAGCAAATAGAGGTTCTATAGAAAAACTGATGATAAAAAAGACTACAGCAATAAACCAAATCAAGAAAAAACGATTAGTCAGAAAAGTCTGCTTTATAAAACGTAAATAAATGTCGCGAATTTTTTTCAAGGTGATTGATTATTGATGATTAGTGATTGGTCATTGGTGATTAGTTATTTGTTATTAGTGTTGAGTTATTTATTGTATAATAAATCTCACTACTTGCTACTTAATACTTACTACTCACTACTTACTACTCTATTATATCTTGGTTCTTGACTCTTGATTCTAATATCTAAGTACTTACTACTTTTTACTAAATACTATAGCATCAATACCCATTAATAGAATCTACAATAGCCATGGCGTCTCCCAAATGTACAAAATCAACGCCTAAATAATTAATAAAATGATTCCGTTTTTGAGAACAATCTTGCACACGATGTCCTAAAACTGCACGCTTATTGGCATAGTATGCCTGTCCGCTGTCAGGCAAACCCCAAAAATTACCTAACCAGTGATTGACTAAGTACAAATCTTTACTGCCATTTCCACCTCTGTTTATATTGCAATTAAATTCGCTGATGGTCTTAAATGAATAAGGGGTATCAAAAACCAAACTCCATGCATACATAAGATACGGAGCTCTCGGCGTTTTATTTTTTTCCACAAACATCACCATGCGTTTGTTCGATGCTACCATCTCTTGTAATGTAGGCCAAGTGCCGGTATATACAAATGCCATATCAGCCAAACCTGCACTGTCTATTGCCGCTTGTAATTGTGTGTTTCCTCCTTCATTCTGAAAAATTATCGATACGATTTCATTGGGGTATGTTTCTAAAAAGTTTTTTATTTCTGTTAGTTCATCTACTAAGTTTCGACTTCCAAAAAAAGAGATAGAATGATAGGTTTTACAAATTCCACTTGTGTCATCATAAGTATCATACATAAATCCTCGCACACCGCGTTCTAACTGATGTGCTGTAGTAAGTGTTTGATTGGGCAAATAGAAATTATTTTCTTTGCTGTTCATGGAATTATGTGTCATTAAAAAACATATTTCATTATATTTTTTAGCATATAATCCCGGCTGCAACAATTTAACTTCATTCGTATTAGCCTTAGTTACTTCTTTTTTACACGAAAAAGCAATAATGACCAGTGTGAATAGTATAAAGATAATTTTTGTAAAGTTTAGGTTGAGATTTCGTTGCATTTAAGATTTTTGGTTAAATTTAGGTAAAGTTCTCTTATTTTACAATCCAAATATTTTCGGGATAAATATGGCAAAAAAGAAAAAAAATATTATTGAAAAAATTATTGACACGTCCAAAGTAGATGAACAAGTTCGCGTTTTTCCAAACAAAGTCGGTTCTTACGGCTTTGATGCCTGGGGATTTAACATGAAAGATATGAAAAACAGTATGCGATTCGCAAAATTCCTCTATGAGCAATTTTACAAGGTTGAAACATTCGGACTTGAAAATATTCCAAGAGAAGGACGCTGTCTGATAATAGCCAACCACAGCGGGCAACTGCCGTTTGACGGCATGCTGATTGGCTATGCCATGCTGAGTAATCCAAATGGACCGAGAGCTCCTAAAGCTATGATGGAACGCTTCTTGCCTACTGTTCCTTTTATTGGCAACTGGCTCAATTCGATGGGTGCCGTTGTAGGGGATATGGTTAATGCCGAGCGTATGCTGGAAAATGAAGAAGCGATTATCGTATTTCCCGAAGGGGTACGCGGCTCTAATAAAGTCTATAAAGACAAATATAAGTTACAACGCTTTGGAAATGGATTTATGCATTTAGCCATGAAACATAAAACTCCTATAATTCCGGCAAGTGTAGTCGGCATGGAAGAAACGATTCGTTCGTATGCCGATATTAAACCGCTTGCCAAATTACTGGGAATGCCTGTTGCACCTTTGGTTATTCCTTGGATATTTCCTTCAAAAGTAGTTTTGCATTTTGGCGAACCACTATATTTTGACAATGATGTACATAAAGAAAATGACATTAAAGAAAGGGTGGATCTTGTTAAAGATGAAATCAACAAATTAATGCAAAATGGCCTTGCACACCGGGAACAAGTATCCATTCAACAAAAAAAATCAAGTAAAGAACAAACTAAATCGTAAGTACGGTATGGAAGCAAAAAAGAAATTATTAGTAACAGGCGCAGCGGGTGCGCTGGCAAAGAAAGTAATCGACAAGCTTAAAATTCATCATAAGATTGTAGCCGTAGATTTTCGTCAAAAGGTGGATCTGGGTATTCCTGTAGAAACATATAAAGTGGATTTTAACAAGCGCATTTTTGAAGATATTTTCCGCGAACATCAGTTTGAAGGCATCATACACTTAGGTCGTATTTCGGCACATGAAATGAATCGTTTTTCGCGTTACAATGCCAATGTAATGGGTACTCGGAAGCTGTTTGATCTGGCATTAAAATACAACGTACCCAAAGTACTGGTACTCTCCTCCTACTTTGTTTATGGCGCATCACCTTATAATCCATCTTTACTGGATGAAAGTACTCCGCTTAAAGCATCTGAACTTACAATGGATTTAGTAGATTCCGTAGAGTTGGAAAATCTGTCAAATATATATCTATATAAATACCCGCAACTCAATATTACTATTTTGCGTCCTTGTAATATTGCCGGACCCGGTGTCAGAAATACTTTTTCGCTTTTACTTTCTGAAAAACGTGCACCTGTCTTATGGGGGTTTTCACCCCTGATGCAATTTATTCATATTGATGATATGCGAGATGCCATTGAACTTGCATTTGAGAAAAACAAACCCGGTGTTTACAACGTAGCACCTGCTGACTATATTGCATTTCAAGATGCTGTAAAAGCTGCAGGATGCAAAACGATACAGATTCCATCCGTTCCTCCTCAACTTACTGAAAGTATTGCCCGTTTCTTGAAATGGAAAACCTTTCCACCTTACTTAATTAACTATTTTAAATATCCTGTTATTTTAGATGGAAGTTCGTTTGATAAAACTTTCGGATTCAAACCTAAAAAGACACTCAGTGATATTTTCAACTACTACAAAAGTTTGAAATAGGGTGGAAACATCCGTTTATCATGCTTATGTAAATTCTCCATTGGGTATGATTTGCATTGGTGCTAATGAAAATGCAATAGAACATATTTCATTTTGTGAAGAGAATATAAAAAAAGAGCATAATGAAAGTTCACTTACTAAAGACGCTGTTAAACAACTCATTGCGTATTTCGATAAAAGGCTCAAACAATTTGAATTGCCGCTTGAAATGAGAGGTACTCCCTTTCAACATAAAGTATGGACAGCTTTGCAGCAGATTGGATATGGGAAAACGATTTCATATCTTGATCTGGCCAAAAGAATGGGCGATGTCAAATGTATTCGAGCAGCAGGAAGTGCTAATGGAAAGAATCCATTTGCTATTGTCGTTCCTTGTCATCGTGTAATAGGAAAGAATGGCAGCCTTGTCGGTTATGCCGGCGGATTGCACCGTAAGCAATGGCTATTAAATTTTGAACAAAACACCATTTTAATGTTTAATGAAAATAAGTTCTCTTAATACAAAATAAATTTTTGTAAATACAAGAGCTCTATTGAAATTATTTTTTCAAATGTAGTGCATGTATTTAATGCATCCGGTCGCCGCGGAGTTCTATTTCTTTCAGCACTTTGGTTTCATAACTGAGCCATTCCTCCCAGCGTTTTTTTACAGTTTCTTTGGGGTAATATTGCTCTGCGATGTCCAAAAACATTCGATAGTGCGCTGCTTCTGCCCGCATTAAATTATGATAAAA
Organism: uncultured Chitinophagales bacterium; assembly: GCA_964451125.1. Classification (GTDB taxonomy): domain Bacteria; phylum Bacteroidota; class Bacteroidia; order Chitinophagales; family JADIYW01; genus JADJSS01. The sequence goes on along the minus strand of CAYVGM010000035.1, from coordinate 9,256 downwards.
CTGCTTTAAGCTGTCATCTGATATCTCAAGTGACAACAAGCGAAAACGCTCACAGCTTCTGGCTTCTATCAACCCACTCATCAACAATTTATCCAGCAATCTATATTCTTTTGAAGTGCTGACAAATTTTAGTAAATCATTCACATACTCATCTTTTCGCTGTTGCCCTAATTGCAGATTGCGCTTTTTCAATTCATCTAAAACCAGCTTAAAATGCATCCATTCTTCTTGCACCACAGGCACTAATTTATCGACCAGATAAGATTTATCCGGGTAAAGTTGAATTAATGAAATGCATGCTGAAGTTGCCTTTTGTTCACAATACGCATGATCAGTCAGAATATCTGCTATTGATTTTTCAGCCAAATTTACCCAACGCGGGTCGGTCGCCAATTTTAGTCCGAGCATTTGATGGATAGTTATTGGTGATTAGTCATTGGTGATTGGTGCTTAGTATTTTGGGCATAAGGCATAAGGCACGAGGCATAAGTGATTGGTGATTGGTGAATAGTCATTGGTTATTGGTCATAATTCATAGTTTAAAATTCAACATTAAGCATTAAACATTCATCATCCAACATTTAGCATTAAAATTAATCATTAATCAAGGGTAATACTTTAGGTCCATGGTTATTCACCTTGCTCACATAAACATCAGCTCCGATATTTAATTTGTCCATTACATCTTTCATGGCATCTCCCACTTTTTGTGCTGCTTCTTTGCCGTGACATAATGCAAATACACTTGGACCGCTACCACTGATACTGGAACCTAATGCACCGGCTTCAATGGCAGCATTTTTCATATCATAAAAACCGGGAATGAGCTTGCTGCGATAAGGCTCTGCGATATAATCTATTAAGCTGCGTCCGATTAAATCATAATCGCCACGCAGTAAACCGACCATCAAACCACCCACATTTGCACTTTGACGTAATGAATGCGCTAAAGGTATTTCTTTAGGTAAAATTTCCCGTGCTTCTTTTGTCAAAACAATTACATGCGGATTAATAACAGCACACCATAAATCTTCAGGAACGGGTATTTGTAAAATATCCAATGGTTCATAACTTCGAACCAAAATAAAACCACCGAACAAACTGGCAGCTACATTATCCGCAATGGCTGCATCGCACGCTGCTTTTTCTGCATTGAGTAAGAAGGGCAGCATTTCCTCTTTACTTAGCTGCTCATCACACAGCATATTAATAGCAAACACACCGGCTACGGCACTGGCGGCACTACTGCCTAAACCACTGCCACTTGGCATCATTTTTTTAAGCCAGATTTTGCAACCGAAGTCGGCATTTATAAAATCCAGATAATCTTGTATGGCCACTGTCGCTGAATTTTTTTTTGCATCACGCGGCAATACGCCACCATCGCCTTCTATATCTATAATTTGTACTCCTTTTTCCGGAGTAATTTCCATTATTAATTCATCACCGGGTTTATCTATGGCAAAACCCAATACATCAAAACCGCAAGCTACATTAGCTACTGTAGCAGGGGCAAATACACGAATTCGTTTGTGAGCCTTATTAAGTTGATTAGTCATGAGTCTTATATTGAGTTTAGTGGATTTTTAATCTTGTTTCTTTGTCGAATTGATTTTAGAAATCCTCTAATTATTTTAGAAATTTCATCATTAAAGTTAATTAATTCATCTCGTTTAAATTCTTGCAAACAGCCAGGTTTTTCAGCAAGACCGAGCATAGATTTTACTTCACCGGCAGAACCCAAAGCAATGTATAAGAATCGTACAAATTCTGCATCAGAACTTCTGTCAATAACTTTTGCAATATTATTTGATATTGAAATAACGGCACTGCATATTTGAGTTCTAAATGAAGCATCACGCAATTTCTCAAAATCAGCATATATTTCTACTGCAAAATCCTGAGCCTTCTTCCAAGCAATAATATACTCAAACTTTTTAATAATCATACGTAACCAAATCATAAGAGAACTAATAACTTATCACTTACGACTAATTAGCCAAATAGTTTCCAATGGTAATCACCTCGGCAAAGACACCGGCTGCTGTTACTTCAGCACCGGCACCCGGCCCTTTTATAACCAAAGGATTGTTTTTATAACGTTCGGTAGTAAATACAATCATATTATCACTGCCACTCAAGTTAAAAAAAGGATGGTTGGTATCCACTTCTTTTAATGCAATTTCTACTTTACCGTTTTCAATCACTGCCATATAGCGCAATGCCGCATGATTGGCTTCTGCATGTTTTTTCAACTTTTCATATTCGTCATTCAATTCAGGTAGGCGATCCATGAATTCAGCCACACTTACGTTGCGCAGATTTTCGGGTACTAAATTTTTCACTTTAATATCATCGAGTTCCATTTGCAAGCCGCTGTCTCTTGATAAAATGAGTGCCTTCCTTGCAACATCTAAACCGGATAAATCATCGCGCGGATCGGGTTCTGTAAAGCCCTTTTCTTTGGCAGACAACACTACATCACTAAACTTAAAATCGCCTTTGTAGGTATTAAAAATAAACGACAAGGTACCCGAAAGCACAGCTTCGATTTTTATTATATCATCACCCGAATTCATTAATGATGCCAAAGTTCCAATTACAGGTAAACCTGCCCCTACATTGGTTTCATACATAAAATGAACATTTGCTCTTTTTGCCAGTTCACGCAAGCGGTTGTATTTTTCCTGACTGAGTGTATTGGCAATTTTATTTGGCGTAACAATATTGATACTTTTCTTCAGCAGTTTTTCATAATACTCTACCACTTGTTTGCTCGCCGAACAATCAATTAATACGGAATTAGCAAAGTTCAAGTCGATTAGTTTTTCGGTGAATTGTGCCAAGTTGGAATCGTCTCCATTTTCATTTAACTCTTTCTCCCAATCAGACAAATCTATGCCATTACTGTCAATAAGCATTCTTTTAGAATTAATAATCCCTGTTACATTGATGAGTATATTTTTTTCATTCTTTAAAAAGTCATATTGCTTGCGAATTTGGGTTAAGAGTGTTTTTCCAATTAAGCCCGTGGGACCAACTAGAAAGATATTAATCGAATGTTTGTCTGTTGAGAAAAAGATTTCGTGCAGTGCATTCAACGCTTTTGCTTCATTGTGTTTGTCAATGACAGCTGTAATATTTAACTCTGAAGAACCTTGTGCTATGGCTTTTACATTGATACCGTTATTTCCTAATGCTTTGAACATTTTAGCGGAAACGCCCGGCACGTTCGACATATTTTCGCCGATAACTGCAATAATAGAATTATTGATTTCTACTACCAAAGGGGCAATATGTTTGCTTTGAATTTCATAGCGAAATTCTTCCTCTACAGCTTTATGTGCTTTCTTAATTTCATTGGGCAAGATGCCGAAACAAATTGAGTGTTCGGACGAACCTTGAGTAAGAAAAATGATATTGATTTGTGCCCTTGACAATGCACTGAACAAACGTGAAGCGATGCCTACTACACCGACCATGCCTGTACCCTCCATACGCAAGACTGCAATATCAGAAATAGATGAAATACCTTTAATCGCATTATTGGATTTACCGGATTCTTTAGAAATAAAAGTGCCGGGATGTTCCGGATTAAACGTGTTTTTAATAATAATCGGGATATTCTTGATATAAGCAGGCTGTATGGTTGGCGGGTAAATTACTTTAGCACCAAAATGCGATAACTCCATAGCTTCTTTATAGGACAACATAGGTACAGTGAATGCCTGATCAACACGGCGAGGGTCTGCTGTAAGTACCCCATCCACATCTGTCCAGATTTCAATAACATCTGCCTTTAGTGCCGCTCCAAATATAGCAGCGGTATAATCTGAACCTCCTCTGCCAAGCGTAGTAACCGTACCGTGCTCATTAGCACCAATGAATCCGGTTATAACTGCTGTGCCATGTATTGCTTCAAAAAAGTCGAGTATGTTTTTATTTGTTTTATCAAAATTTACTTTTGCAGAAAGATAGTTGGAATCGGTGCGTACCAGCTTGGTAGCATTTACATAAATTCCTTCCAGTCCTGCATTGCGCAAAGCACCTGCTACAATAAAGCAAGAAAATCGTTCGCCATAAGAAACGAGCTGTGCCAATGTTTTTTCGGAAAGTTCTCCTAAAAGGTGTATGCCTTTCAGTATGTCTTTTACATTTTCCATACTGTCGAAAAATTCTTCCAGCATCACCGATTTTATCTCATTATTGCTCACTAGTTCTTCAAGAGCAATGCGATGTCTTTCTTTAAAACTTTCAAATATTTCGAGATAGGTAGTATTGTCTTTTTTCTCGGCTAATTTTCCGGCATTAATCAGCTGGTCGGTTACTTTACTAAATGCAGAACAAACCAAAACCAGATCCTCATGGTTTTCTTTTTCTTTCCGGATGATGTCGATAATCATGCGGATAGTTTGTACTGAGCCTACGGATGTTCCACCGAATTTCAAAATCTTCATAAATGAAATAATTTAATATAAAAAGCTGAATGGATATTCAGCATTAAACAAAAATACGTAAAGGCTTATAGATTTACTCTAAGAATAAGATTTGCAGGCATTAAGGATAAATTAAATTTATTAAATACGGATAAAGTGTTGCCACTATGTGGCTGGTAATTAAATCATAGCATTATCAAATCAGCCAATGTGCCATTTCAAAAATATCTCATTTTTTTACTGCTTTAATGCGTTGTGCTTTTGGTGTTTTGAGCTTTGCCGGAATTTTTCTTTCTACTTTCTGCGCCTTGGCAAACACTTTCTTTTTATCTTCTTTCGGGTCGAAAAGCATGCCTGTGCACAAACAATTTTTTCGATGTGTACGGCTTAAAATATCAAAATTTATACAGCTTTGACATCCATTCCAAAAAGCGTCATCCTGCGTCAGCTCAGAAAAAGTAACCGGGCGGTAGCCTAAATCAGAATTGAGCTTCATGACAGCCAGACTGGTAGTGATACCAAATATTTTTGCATTAGGAAATTTTTTTTGCGTGTATTCAAATACAAATTTCTTGATGCGCTTAGCCAGTCCGTGATGTCTGAAAATTTCTATAACAATCAAGCCTGAATTAGCCACATAGTTTTTGCCTTCCCACGTTTCGATATAACAAAATCCGGCAAGTTCTCCTTTGTTTGTCTTAGCAATAATAGCTTTAGATTCCAGGATTTTTAATTCCAGATATTTTGGATCGCGTTTGGCTATTCCTGTGCCGCGTTTTTGTGCTGATTCTTCATATAGATTACATAATTCCTGCACATAGACCAAATCGTCTGCATCGGCAATATTTACATGAAATAAAATTGGTTGATTTTTCAAGGTCAAACATTCTGATATGTACAAATATAATCGGAAGCTTGTAAAATGAATGTTATAAAATAGTAGCATCATTTAGACATTTTAACAAGTTAAACTATTAAAATCCGTATTTTTGCAAATCAAAATAGAGTATGATTAGTTTTCTTTCGTTTGTTATCCACTGGAATGCCAATCCTGTAATTATACAAATTACAGATTCTTATGGCATTCGTTGGTATAGTTTATTATATGGATTGGCATTTTTATTAGGCTATTATATTTTGCAATGGGAATTTAAAAAAGAAAATAAAAATCCCGAAGGTGCAGAAGAATTGCTGATGTACATGTTTTTTGCGGTATTGATTGGTGCACGCTTAGGACATTGTTTCTTTTACGATTGGGATTATTATAAAGATCATTTAATTGAAATTCTTCAAGTTTGGAAAGGCGGATTGGCCAGCCACGGTGCTGCCATTGCAATCCCTATTGCATTATATATGTATAAACGCCGCCATCCGGATCAGTCATATCTTTGGATTATCGACAGAGTATCAATACCTACAGCTTTAGGTGCATCATTCGTTAGATATGGCAACTTTTTCAATCACGAAATTGTGGGCATACCCACGAACAATCCCAACTGGGGTGTTATATTCATGCGATGTACGGAAGACAACGGCATCCCTACACCTCGCTATCCGGCTCAGCTATTTGAAGCATTTTTATACGATTTTATCTTTATCGTCTTATTGATTATGTATAAACGTGCAAACTATAAGCCTCGTGAAGGCACATTAATGTCTGTTTTTCTGTTCATCATGTTTATTGGTAGGTTCTTTATCGAAAGTGTAAAATACGATCGCAATCCTTTTCACTTCGGCAGCTTTACATTTACGCATGGTCAGTTGCTGAGTATTCCGTTTATCTTAGTTGGGTTCTTTATCTTCTACCTTTCCCGAAAAAACACGGCAGGATAAAACGAAACTAAGACTTAGGAATACAGTTATTTTACTTTGTAATTTTAATTATATATTTTAATAAGATAGAAAAATGTATTA
>CAYVGM010000035.1:0-2806 GCA_964451125.1 uncultured Chitinophagales bacterium | reverse complement strand
TCGCCGTCATCATACCAGTTTACAAAATTATCTTCTGCAAACTGCATAAATGCATCGTTTTGAAGTATGATATCTTTAAGTAAATAGGACACGATTTTTTTATCTTCCTCTAAATCAAATTCAGTTGACAGATTTAGGTAATCTTGATACTCTGGAGCAGAAACAAATGATTTATACAAATCCCTAATTAATTCTTCATCTGCAAGTAGATTAGTTTTGTGTTTCTTGAGTTCATTTAAAAATGCTGTATCATTATTGAGATATTGCACTAAAATATTGCTCAGTAATTTCGTATTGAAATTTTTATCTTTTTCCGTTTTAATGAATTTCCCTGATTTTATTTTCGCATCCGTTTCCACATAGTTGGCTACCTCTCTCAGATAAAACAACACAAACAGATACTGTTCCTTTACTGACTGAATACTTTTCAGCAGGTTATGTTCGTAAGCACTTATATCATCGGTTTGAGCTGTTTCAAATGCATAAATATATTGCATGGCTTTGGTACGAACACTTCTTCTGGTTATCATAAAATAAGGAACATTTAGTCGGCAAAGATAATAAAATTAAAAGTCCAAACTTTTTTAAGCTATAATTAATATTTACACGAACTTACTTCGCCTATTCCGACTTACCTTTATCCCGGTGAAAGAACTTCGCTCCATACATCATTATATCGCCCGTTATAAAACATTGTTTTTCGGAGGGATTTTTTTTGTTCTTATTTCCAATATTTTCGGCTTATATACTCCTGTATATATCCGCTATGCCGTAGATGCCGTAAAAGAAAATCTGACGATATACAACACAATACATTCACTCAGCTTGTCAGCCTTGTTTGAATCTGACTATTTCAAATTAGTGCTTTATTTTTCAGGAATTATTTTAATTACCTCACTTATTAAAGGCTTGCTGATGTTTTTCATGCGACAAACTTTAATTGTCATGTCGCGCAAAGTAGAATACGACCAAAAAAATGACATTTACAGACATTACCAAACGCTCAACACTGAGTTTTACAAACAAAATAACACAGGAGATTTAATGAGCCGCATCAGTGAAGATGTCTCAAGAGTGCGCATGTATGTCGGGCCGGCAATTATGTATATCATCAATTTAATTGCCTTATTCAGTATGGTTATTTATACCATGTTTTCCATTAATGCGTATTTAAGTTTTTTGGTACTGTTGCCATTGCCCGTACTGGCATTTTCTATTTACAAAGTAAGTGATATTATCAATAAAAAGAGTGAGCGCATTTCTATTGCCCTATCCGGATTGACTACCGGAGCACAAGAAGTTTTTTCCGGTATAAGAGTTATTCAGTCATTTGCGTTGAATAAACAAATACAGGACGAGTTTTATGGCAAAAGTTTAGGTTATAAAGAAGATAATATTTCATTGGCAAAGGTGGAATCTTTCTTTGCTCCTTTAATGTTGTTTTTGATTGGATTAAGTACAATTATTGTAGTTTATGCAGGAGGCTTGGAAGTAAACAAAGGCAATTTTACAACCGGAAATATTGCAGAATTTATTTTTTATATCAATATGCTGACTTGGCCAGTAGCCTCCTTAGGCTGGTGTGTATCGTTGATACAACGGGCTATTGCTTCGCAAAAAAGAATTAATCAATTCATGAATTGCCAACAGCAAATTACAGAAACAAAGAAACTGCCTATCTCTCAAATAAAACATATTGCATTTAAAGACGTATCATTTACATATACCAATACACAAATTGAGGCACTAAAGCATGTAAGTTTTGAAGTAGCCCCTAAGGAAAAAATTGCTGTAGTGGGAAAAACAGGTAGCGGAAAATCTACCCTTGCAGAATTACTCTTACGCACTTATGATGCTACATCGGGAGATATTTTTATAAACTATATGCCAATCCGCGACATAGATTTGAAAGCGTATCGTTCACGATTAGGCTATGCCCCTCAAGATGTTTTTTTATTTTCTGACACGATAAAAAACAATATTTTATTCGGAGAAAACAACACCTCCCCTATTGAAAATAATGGACCAGGTATTGAATCGGGAGTAAAGCATGAACTGGAATCCCTTACTAAAATTACACACGTATATAATGACATTATAGACTTGCCTAAAAAGTTTGAGACTACCATTGGTGAGCGAGGTGTCATGTTATCGGGTGGACAAAAACAGCGCATTTCCATAGCACGCTCTTTGGCAGGTCAAGCAGATGTAATCATTTTAGATGATTGCCTGTCAGCAGTAGATGCCAAAACAGAAAAAATCATATTTGATAATCTCAATCAATCATTAGCCGATAAAACAGTATTTTTTATCACTCATCGTTTGTTTTCCATTATGCATTTCGACAAAATCCTCGTACTCGACGAAGGGCAAATTGCAGAACAAGGAACACATGAAGAATTATTGCAAAAAAAAGGTGTTTATTATGACTTATATCAATTGCAAATGCTTGAAACAAATGATTGAGCAGTTATTCACACTCTTTGGAATTGTGCATTAAAAAAAAAGGCATTTTTTTTCAATTCAATTATTTTTGAAACAATTAAAATAGAATAACGTGGAGAACGAAAAAAACTTTGACAAAAACGGTGTTTATTCTAAGAAAGTGCGCGCCGGAAAAAGAAGAACTTACTTTTTTGATGTAAGAACAACTAAAGGAAATGACTATTATCTGACTATCACGGAAAGTAAAAAAAGATTCAACGAAGAAACTTACGACCGACACAAAATCTTTATTTACAAAGAAGATTTCATGAAGTTTATTCAGGCGTTGGAAGAAACAGTGGATCATATCAAAACTGAATTA
>CAYVGM010000034.1:9695-16419 GCA_964451125.1 uncultured Chitinophagales bacterium | reverse complement strand
ACTATTTTTTAATTGAAACGCTTATCCCGAACTCAGGTTATTAAATAAGGTAAACAATATCTCGAAATGATTTTATAACTTTGTTAACTAAGTTAAGTATGCAAGCAAAACGAAGTCGGGAAGATAAAAGAAATTCACTGAAAAGGATTATTCTTCGTGAGGCTAAAGAAATTGCTGCCAGTGAGGGTTGGCAAAATGTAACCATCAGAAAAATCTGTGATAAAATACATTATACCGCTCCGGTAATCTATCAGCATTTCGAAAACAAAGAAATGATACTATGTGCTATTCGTATAGAGGCAATGACCAGCATGTATGAAATATTTGAAGAGATTGATAAAAAATACGAAAAACCGGACAAACGATTGTTAAAGTATGGATTGGCATGGTGGCATTTTGCACATACCAATCCGGAGTTGTATCAGGTAATGTATAATTTGCAAGGGGCACTTTGCGTTGATATAGGAACTGATAAACCTACATATAATACCGTTATTGATTTTTATAAATCAGCTTTTTCAGAATTAAATCGAGATGCAAAATATTCTGAAAAACTAATGATTGAATTTTGTGATAATATTATTGCCATTATTCACGGATTTATTTCCTTACATATGGTAGGAAAAATAAGATCCGGAAAAGAAGATGCCGAAGATACTTTTAAAAATGCGTTAAAACGATTTATACATTCCATTCAAGATAAGTAAACAACCATGACTAAAGGTAAAATCATATTTTTCAGCTGTATTTTGGCAATAATTGCCATCTTGGCGTATGTAAAACATGCAAAGAATAAAGAGGCCGCTGCCAAAGAAATGCCCAAAGGAGGCAAAGATAAGGGTGGCAGCAAAACAGTATTCGCATCAGGATTTGTAGTTGAGTATACTAAACTAACCAATGAACTCAATGCCAATGGTACGGTGCTAGCCGCTGATGAAGTAAGCTTACAACCGGAAGTTTCAGGCAGGGTTGTTTTTCTCAATATCAAAGAAGGGGCATTTGTCGGTAAAGGTACTTTGCTGATGAAAATTAATGATGCTGATTTGAAAGCACAAGTTCAGAAATCAAAAGCGCAACTGAAAATTGCTGAAACAAACTTGAAAAGGCTTGGTGAATTACTGAAAATAAACGGCGTTTCACAAACAGAATATGATGCGGCTGATAACTTGGTAAACAACATCAATGCCGATATCGAAATCTTAAAAGTACAAATTGCAAAAACAGAACTGAGGGCTCCATTTTCCGGAAAATTGGGCTTGCGCAATATCAGCCTCGGAGCCTATGTTTCACCGCAGACGGTAGTTGCTACGCTGCAAAATTTACAACAGCTCAAGATGGATATTACAATGCCCGAACAATACGCAATGAGTATTCATCAGGGAGATGTGATGGAATGTAATGTGGCGGGTATACTAAAGCCTTTTCTTGCGAAAGTATATGCCTTTGAGCCACAAATTGATGAAGCTACCCGCAACCTCAAAGTGAGAGCCGCAATTTTAAACCCTGATGCACAATTATTACCGGGCACATATGTGAAAGTGATGCTAAAATTGAAAGATATAGCACAAGCCATTATGATACCCAGCAATTGTATTATTCCGGATGATAGGGCAACAAAGGTTGTTATTGCCGATAGCAGTAAAGCTAAGTTTGTAAATGTGGAAGCGGGCTTGAGAACTGCCGGAGAAGTGCAAATTTTAAGTGGTTTAAAACCCGGTGATACTCTGCTGACTACCGGATTGTTGCAAGTAAAACCCGGTATGCCTGTAAAGATTACTAAAACTACTCAAAAATCTACCATACAATAAAATCTGTATATGGGATTACCTTCAGTAAGTTTACGTCGTCCGGTTTTTGCCATCGTGCTGAATATCATGATTATTTTATTTGGTGTGATTGGGTATACCTTTTTGGGCGTTCGCGAATATCCTTCAATCGATCCGCCTGTGATTACTGTGCGCACCAGCTATACCGGAGCCAATGCCGATATTATAGAATCGCAAATTACCGAGCCCTTGGAAAATGCCATTAATGGCGTACAAGGTATTCGCACCATTTCTTCTGCCAGCAATCAAGGTACATCTAACATTACCGTAGAATTCGATTTGTCGTCTGATTTGGAAACTGCCGCCAATGATGTGCGGGATAAAGTAGCACAAGCTATGCGCCAGTTGCCACAAGATATCGATGCACCTCCGGTAGTGACTAAAGCGGATGCCAATTCGGATGCCATAATATCCATGACGGTACAAAGCGACAGCAGAAATATATTGGAACTGAATGATTATGCCGTAAATGTATTGCAGCAAAGATTGCAAACCATACCCGGTGTCAGTACGATTCAGATTTGGGGACAAAAAAATTACGCCATGCGCTTATGGTTCGATCCTCAGAAATTATCAGCTTACCAGCTTACCCCTATAGATGTACAAAATGCGGTGAATAAGTCGAATGTGGAATTGCCTTCAGGGAAAATTTCAGGAAAAAATACCGAGCTCAATGTAAATGCACTCGGCAGACTCAATACAGAGGTAGAATATAATAATCTGATACTAAAAGATGTAGGTGGGCAAACCGTTCGGCTAAAAGATGTCGGCTATGCTCAATTGGGTACCGATAACTATGAAACCAGCTTGCGCGAAAAGGGAGTCGGTATGGTTGCTTTGGCATTAGTACCACAACCGGGGGCAAACTATGTAGAGATTGCAGATGAATTTTACCGCAGGTTAGATAAAATTAAAAAAGAAGTGCCGGCAGATATTCAACTGAATATCGCTCTGGATAATACCGTATTTGTCAAAAACTCCATTTCAGAAGTAAAAGAAACCTTGCTTATTTCAATAGGCTTGGTCGTGCTGATTATTTACCTCTTTTTCCGCGATTGGATAATTGCACTTCGGCCATTACTGGATATTCCGGTTTCATTAATAGGTGCGTTTTTTATTATGTATATTTTCGGATTCACCATCAATGTATTAACACTGTTAGCGATAGTATTAGCAACCGGCTTGGTAGTGGATGACGGTATTGTTGTCACCGAAAATATTTTTAAAAAGATAGAAAAGGGTATGCCACGCATGCAGGCCGCCCGAGAAGGATCGGAAGAAATATTCTTTGCAGTGGTTTCTACATCCATCACTTTAGCCATTGTCTTCCTGCCGGTTATTTTCATGCAAGGCTTTGTAGGGAAATTATTTAAAGAGTTCGGTATTGTTGTATCAGGTGCCGTATTGATTTCTGCATTTGTATCCCTTACACTTACTCCGGTGCTCAATGTATACTTAGGTAAAAAGGTACATACCCATTCCTGGTTTTACGACAAAACAGAACCTTTATTTAAAGGTCTGGACGATGGGTATAAAGATTGGCTGACTTCTTTTATGAAGGTAAGAGGAATTGCCCTTGTTATTGTTTTAATCTCATTTGGGCTGATTTATTTTATCGGAAAAAATCTGCAAACGGAGCTTGCACCACTTGAAGACAGAGGTGCATTCCGGGTATCCCTTACGACGCCTGAAGGTACAGCTTATCCGGCTATGCAAAATTATGTAGATAATTTATCACAGTTTGTAATGGATTCAGTACCTGAAGAAAAGGTTGTCCTGAGTGTAACATCTCCGGGTTTCGCCGGGTCAGGAGCCGCGAACTCTGCTTTTATGCGCATACGCCTGAAAGATAAAATAGAACGCACACGGTCGCAAAGTGATATAGCACAATCTTTAAACAGAAATTTTGCGAAGTTCAATTTTGGAAAAGCATTTGTCATTGAGGAGCAAACCATCTCGGTAGGTTCAGCACGTATGGGTATGCCCGTACAGTTTGTATTGCAAAATTTTGATTTTGATAAAATACAGCAAGCTGTTCCCAGATTTATGGATGAGGTTTCAAATAATCCTGTTTTTGTTGGGGCAGATGTAAACTTGAAATTTAATAAACCCGAAGTGGATATTACCATAGATAAAGAAAAAGCAATGAGCTTAGGGTTGACTACACAAGATATCGCCCAAACTTTACAGTTTGCACTTAGCGGGAAAAGATTTGGCTATTTTTTGCGTAATGGAAAACAATATCAGATTTTAGGACAATCTTTGTATGCGGAACGCAATAAACCGGATGATTTAAAATCAATCTTTGTACGCAATAATGCCGGAAAATTAATCTCTTTAGATAATGTAATTACCATTACGGAATATTCCAAACCGCCACAACTCTATCATTACAACAGATACAAATCTGCTACCATATCAAGTGGATTAGCACCCGGAAAGACTGTTGGCGACGGCATACAGGAAATGGAAAAGATAGCCAAAAAAGTGCTGGATGCCTCATTTACCACTTCACTCACCGGAGCATCACGAGATTTTGCTGAAAGTTCATCCAATACAATGTTTGCATTAATTCTGGCATTGGTATTAATTTATTTGGTTTTAGCTGCGCAATTTGAAAGTTTTATCGATCCGTTTATCATTATGATTACCGTGCCGCTGGCATTGGCAGGCGCACTTTTATCCCTTTGGATATTCGGAAAAACGCTGAATATATTCAGTCAAATCGGAATGATTATGCTGATAGGTTTGGTGACTAAAAACGGGATTTTAATTGTGGAATTTGCCAATCACAATCGCAGACTGGGAATGTCAAAAATAGATGCTGCCATCTATGCCGCATCTATGCGTCTTCGTCCCATCTTGATGACAAGTTTAGCAATGGCATTGGGTGCTTTGCCGATTGCAATGGCATTAGGTGCAGGGGCAACCAGCAGGACTTCACTGGGTATAGTAATTATAGGCGGTATCATGTTTTCCTTAATACTCACTTTGTTTGTCGTGCCGGCATTGTATGTGTACCTGTCGAGAACTAAACCCGATAAACCTGAAGCAACCATACCCGAACAGTTATCTTTAACAACACACTAAAACATTCACGGCATGAAGCTTTTTTTTTATATAAGTATTTTAAGTTCACTGGTCTTTTGTACACCGGGTGTCAATGCGCAAGATTTACTCACACCGGAAGATGCGGTTGCCTATGCAGTAAAAAATAATTACGATATTATTTTGGCAAAAAATGATGCTGATATATCGCATATCAATAACAATAAAGGGGCTGCGGGTATGCTGCCTAAAATAAATGTAACGACGGGCGATGTGTTTAATCTGAGTAATATGCATCAGGAACTAAGTACCGGAACAGTTACCAATAAAAACTGGGTACCTGTAAATAGTTTTAATGCCGGATTGAATCTGAACTGGACTGCTTTTGACGGGCTAAAAATGTTTGCAACGAAAGACAGATTACAAGCCTTGCAATCCTTAGGCGAACTGCAATTGAAAGAACAAATACAAAATACAATTGCTCAAACTTTAACGGCTTATTTTGAAATTGTAAGACAAAAACAACAGCTCAAAGCCATGTATGAATGGGTGAAATTGTATGAAGAACGCGTGAATTTATCACAAAAAAAACTAGACGTGGGTTATAGTGACAAAACACCTTTGTTACAAGCTCAGGTTGATTTAATTACACAAAAAGCAGCTATCGTAAAACAGGATTTTGTTTTACAGCAAAGTAAGGCCGTTTTAAATAATTTATTGTCAAGAGATGCAGAAATGAGCTTTGATGTGATTGATACGTTTGATATGAATTATCAAGCCGACTTACAACAGCTGAAAGATACGGCGCTGAATAATTACAGCATTTTATCAGCACAAAAAAATACAGAAATTGCCAAATTGCAGCACAAAGAAATAAAAGCACAAAAACTGCCCACTATAAATTTCAGTACCGGATATAATTTCAATCAAAACAACAGCAAGGCAGGTTTGCAATTGGTCAATCGCTCGTATGGACCAACGGTGGGGATAAATGCCGTAATTCCCATTTACAATGGTGGCATTATTAAAAAACAATTGGAGGCAAGTGCCGTTAATATTGCCGGTAAAGAACTGGTAGTTAGGCAATTAAAAAACGACTTAAAGCAAAAAGTGAATAATGCCTTTAAAAACTACGAGTATGCAAAAACTGTTTTGAAATTGAATGAAGAGGCTGTAAAAACAGCCGATGAAAATGTACAATTATCTATGCAGCGCTTTCGCCTGAACCAAACAACTACACTCGAAGTGAAAACTGCCCAAAGCAGTTATGAAACGGCATTGTTCAATGTGATTCTTGCACGCTATACGGCAAAATTAGCAGAAATAGAATTGCGCAGACTAACGAGTAATTTTGTGCAAATCAAATAGTGTAAACAAGTTTTAAGGCACAGGGTCATAGCCGCTTCCACCCCACGGATGGCAAGATAATATTCGCTTAGTTGCCAGATAACCTCCCTTGAAAGGACCATGTTTTTTTAAAGCTTCAAGCGCATAATTTGAACAGGTAGGCTGATAACGGCATTTGTTGGGCCCCAGCATCGGTGATAGGCCGATCTGATAGACTTTAATTAATAAGATAAAAGGAAAAATCAATATGTTTTTGAGCACATTTTTCACTGTCACGAATTTAATTGGTCTTCAAAAAAAGTACACATCCGCTCAAATGCTTTTTTACCTTGTTCATTATTAAAGAATAAATGCGGAATACCGTGTGGCAAATTATACCAATGCGTTTCCAAATTGTTGCCGAGTTCATTTTCTAATTTTCGCACTCGCCAGACAGGACAAAATCCGTCAACATAAACAAAATGACCTTGTACTTTATTTTGCACCATAGCCGAACAGCTTTT
>CAYVGM010000034.1:2219-9595 GCA_964451125.1 uncultured Chitinophagales bacterium | reverse complement strand
TTTGCAGACTTATGTGTGGTTTTCTGTATGCCGGTCAGGTCGGGAAGAAATAAGATGCCGGGGCGTTTTTCTTCTCCTGAAGCCGCATAAAAATAAGCATCCATCGTTCGGTTAAGTAAAGGGAGTTGTATTTTTTCCATGTTTAAATATAATTATTCTTTCGGTTTTAAGAAAGACCGTGTCAATTCATTCAGCTTGCGTATTTTATCTTGCAAATCGCCTTTTATTTCATTTCTGTAGCTGTTCAGATTATCGGCTAATGTTGCTATTTCATCCGGTATTATTTCTTCAAAAAATTCGCGTAAGCGTTTGGCCAAAGTGGGCGATTTTCCATTTGTAGAAATGGCAATTTTTACATCGCCTTTAGTAACAATACTGCCAAGATAAAAATCGCATAAAGCAGGCGTATCGGCTACATTAATCAGGATATTTTTAGTTTTGCATAGTTGATAAATTTCCTGATGTAAAACAGGATTATCCGTAGCAGCTATCACGATATGTATTCCTTGCAAGTCAGCCGGTTCAAATGCTCGTTGGATAATGGTAACGAAATTTTGTGCAATGTTTCCACTCGGCAGAATGTCCGTCATGATCTCTTTTGCAACTAAAGTAATTTGGGCATCCGGAGAATTTTTTAGCAAAAAATGCAATTTCTCTTTAGCCGTATGTCCGCCGCCTACAAGCAATATCCTGATGTTTGCTGTGTTTAAAAATATGGGATAAAGCGTGTTCAATTTATTCGTTTTCTGTTTGTGGAAATGATAAATTATTTAATGCCGTTACTTTTCCAATTATAATTACGGCAGGCGCACTTATTTGTTCTTGTTTTACCAATGTACTTATCGAATTAAGTTGTCCGCCTATCATCTTTTCATTGGCTAATGTTCCGTTTTGGATAATGGCGATAGGAAAATCTTGTGGTTTGTATTTTGTGAAAATAGAAATGATTTCATCAATTTTTCCGATGCCCATCAGTATCACTACTGTTGCATTGGATTGCGCCGCCAGTTCAATATCATCAGACAGTTTCCCGCAAGAGGTTGTTCCGGTTGTAATCCATACACTTTCAGTTATTCCTCTATGTGTAAGTGGAATTTTATGTTGTGATGAAAGAGCAGTAGCACTCGAAATTCCAGGAATGACTTCTGTAAGAATACCGTGTTTTTCTGCGTAAGTTATTTCTTCATGTCCACGACCAAATATAAAGGGATCGCCACCTTTTAAACGAACTACTGTGCCGTGCTTTTCAGCTTGCTCTACTATCAGTTGGTTAATTTCATCTTGTTTCATATAGTGTGTGCCTGCACGTTTGCCACAGAAAATTTTTATGGCATTCGGTGCATATTCCAATAACTGTTCACTCACTAAGGCATCATACATAACCACATTAGCTTGTTGTAAAGCACGAATACCCTTGAGAGCAATTAATTCAGGATCGCCGGGACCTGCACCTACTAATATGAGCTTTTTTGATGTCATTCTATTTTCTGTAAAAAACAATTTTTTGTAAAGACAAAGTAACTAATATTTTAGGGTTCAATGCGGTATCAGTTTATTTTATAATTATTTCTTGACAAGCAGATACTATCTGAATTTATCTTCGTTCTTATCTTGTCTTTCACTTTTCCCATATTTTCTGTATGTTTGAGCTATGCACGAAACAGCATTAAAAGCACTCTTTCAGTCCAGCTTTAATCAGGAAGCGGATATGATTAATAAGTTGCCACAGTCAGGATCGGACAGAGTATATTTTCGTTTGAGTAATAAAGAACACCATGTAATCGGTACATACAGTGCGGATATAAAAGAGAATGAAACCTTCATTTACATGTCTGTGCATTTTCACAGCAAAGATGTGGCTGTGCCCAAAATATATGGCGCATCCAACAATCATCACTACTATTTGCAGGAAGATTTGGGAGATACTGCCTTGTATTCAATTATACAGCAAGAGGGCATGAGTGAGCATGTTATTTCTTTGCTAAAAAAAACACTGAGCAGGCTGGCTTATCTGCAAATTAAAGGAGCAGAAGATTTTGATTTTAATAAATGTTACCCCATAAAGTCATTTGACAAATCGAGTATGTTCTGGGATTTGAATTCCTTTAAATATTATTTTGTACGAGTAGCAAGAGTGCATTTCAATGAAGCTGAGCTAAATAAAGATTTTCATAAACTCACCGATTATTTGCTCGAGGAAAAACACTTGTATTTCATGTTTCGCGATTGCCAGAGCCGAAATATAATGATAAAGGATAATGAACCGTATTTTATAGATTTTCAAGGTGGAAGAAAGGGGGCATTGCAATATGATTGTGCCAGTTTATTGTGGCAGGCCGGAGCAAAAATACCCATGGATTTGAGACAAGAACTTTTCAGTTTTTATGTGAACGAAGTAAAGAAACATGTTGCCATAGATGAAGCCGACTTTAGAGAGCGATATCAGGGATTTGTTTTAATCAGACTCTTGCAGGTATTAGGAGCTTATGGTTTCCGAGGCTTAATTGAACGCCGTCCCCATTTTATACAAAGTATCATTCCGGCATTAGAAAATCTGAAGATTTTTATTCCGCACATAAAAGATTTGCCTGAATTAAAAAGCGTATTACAACAATTGACCGAGTCGGATATTTTTAAATATATTCAGTATGATGGCAGTCATAAAAGATTGATTGTTGAAGTCAATAGTTTTTCATTTAAGCGAGGAATACCGAAAGAAGAGCATGGTAATGGCGGAGGATTTGTGTTTGATTGCAGGGGATTACATAATCCGGGTAGATATGAGCCTTATAAACAACTAACAGGTAAAGACCAGCCGGTGATAGAATTTTTAGAAACACAATCGAATGTAAAATCATTTTTAGATACCATTTGGCAGACTATAGATTTGACCATACAAAATTATTTAGAGCGCGATTTTGATCATCTGCAAATTAATTTCGGTTGCACAGGCGGACAACACAGAAGTGTCTATTGCGCCGAACAAACAGCTAAACATATACGAGATAAGTATAAGGTGAAAGTAGAATTAAGACATATTGAAAGAGAAATTGCCGATCAGGCAAAAAATGATTAATCTTATGATATTTCAATGACAGGCAGAGTAATACAAACTACAGGATCGTGGTATCAGGTATTTGCAGAAGGTAAGGTGATTACTTGCAGGCTGAAAGGCAAGTTTAAACTCAGTGATATAGACACCACGAATCCCATAGCTGTTGGCGATTTTGTGGTTTTAGAAAAAACAGAGAACGGCGAATTTGTAATTGCAGAAATATTACCCAGAGAAAATTATATTATCCGCCAGTCGCCGAGACAAAAGCATCAGCGGCACATTTTGGCATCCAATATTCATCAGGCTATATTAGTGGCTACTATTTCCAAGCCGCGTACATCTTTGGGTTTCATCGATCGCTTTATTTGTTCGGCAGCATCTTTTCATATTCCGGTAGTTATTATCGTCAATAAAGTGGATTTGCATACTGAAAAAGATGACAAACTGTTGGAATATATGCAACAGGTTTATCCTGAAATCGGCATTCCTGTGCTGGCATTGAGTGCACATAATCCGAATGATATTTTGCAATTTCAAGATTTACTGCAAGAAAAAACCAGCTTAATTGCCGGACATTCCGGCGTAGGTAAAAGTACATTGCTGAATGCTTTGAATCCGGATTTGAATTTGAAGACAGGGAAAATATCGGAAAAATGGAATAAAGGGATGCACACCACCACCTTTGCCACCATGTTTGAAGTATTTGACAATAGCTTTGTGATAGATACGCCGGGCATAAAAGAATTTGCCAATCTACATATCGAACCTGAAGAAGTATCCGGCTATTTCAGCGAGATAAAAAAGTATGCCGAATCTTGCCAGTATAATAATTGTATGCATGTGCAAGAACCGAATTGTGCAGTAATCAAAGCGGTAGAAGACGGCAAGATTGCATTAACCCGCTATGAAAATTATCTCAATATCCTGCAAGATATTAAAGAGGTGAACTATTGGGAGCGGAAATAAGATATAGAATTGCGGCGGTTACATATATAGAATCATTTTGACAGGTAGCTGTTTTTACCATAGTATTTTTCTACTTTTGCAGGATGAGTTTTTTTTCCAACCTGGCAGCTGATTTTGTTCAGCATTGGTATGTCTATGTATCCATGCCTTTTGTGGCAGCATTAATTGGTTATGTAACCAAAATTGTTGCTATTGAAATGATGTTTCGACCGATAGAATTCTTTGGCATCAAACCATTTCTTGGCTGGCAAGGCATTATTCCGCGCAAAGCGGCTATCATGTCGGGTATTGCCTGCGATACTTTGACATCCCGATTAATAAAACCGGAGGAAATCTTTTCGAGGCTGGATCCCGACCGCGTAGCCAAGGAACTGGAGAAGCCCATGTTGCCTATCGTGGAAAAAATCACCCACGAGGTAATGAACCACTATCAGCCGGATTTGTGGGAATCTATTCCTGAAAACATCAAACGCATGCTGATTCGACGCATACAGCAAGAATCGCCGGATATGGTGCGCGAACTGATGCAACAAACCAAAGATAATCTGAATGATATTTTTGATTTGAAAGATATGGTGATTTCGAATCTGACGAAAGACAAAACCTTGTTGAATAAAATCTTTTTAGAAAGTGGGGCGAAAGAATTCCAGTTTATTCGTAATTCCGGTATCTATTTCGGATTTCTAATTGGTCTAGTTCAAATGATAGCCTATCTGCTTACTAAAAATGCCTGGGTGATGCCCATATTTGGTTTATTTACCGGATGGTTTACCGACTGGCTGGCATTGAAAATGATTTTTACACCACGTACTGAAACAAAGTATTTGGGTATTTTTAAATGGCAAGGCTTGTTTTTTAAACGCCAACAAGAAGTTTCCGCAGCATATGGTGCTTTAATTGCCAAAGAAATTCTCACACCGAGCAATATGATTGAATCTATATTAAAAGGTAAGTTATCTGACAATCTTTTTACTATGATTCACAAAAACATTCAAAAAATGGTAGATGAGCAGGCAGGTGCACTAAAGCCGGTTGTCGTTTTTGCCGTGGGTTCACAACGCTACCGCGAAATGAAGGATGTCATTACAGAAAAGATGGTTTTACAGTTGCCTGTAGCATTAAAACATATAGAAAAATATGCTGAAGATGCCATGGATATTCAGAATACATTAGTGAACAAAATGCAGGAACTCACTCCTGAAGAATTTGAAGGCGTTCTGCGACCGGCTTTCAAACAAGATGAATGGATTCTAATAACAGTCGGTGCCGTATTGGGTTTTCTTGTAGGATTGTTGCAAGATTTCACGGTAGAGCACTTTTTGCATAATATGTAATATAAGGAAATGAGTGAATTGCTAACTGAAGGAAAAACAAGTTGGCGCAGTCCATCCAATATTGCGCTTATTAAATACTGGGGAAAACACGGCAGGCAACTTCCCCGAAATGCCAGCATCAGCTTCACGCTTTCTCAGGCTTATACTGAAACCATCCTTTCATTCGAGAAAAAGAAAGAGCCTTCTGACACCATCTCTCTCGATTTTTTATTTGAGCAAAATAAGCAGGAAGCTTTTGAAAACAAGCTGAAAAAATATTTGACAGAAATGCAGGAGTTTATTCCGGTTTTATCACAATATCATTTCCGTATACAAAGTTCCAATTCTTTCCCGCATTCTACCGGTATAGCCAGTTCTGCTTCATCCATGTCGGCATTGGCCATGTGCCTGACGGATATGGAAAATGAAATCCTTCATCCCGAAACTGAAACAAGTTTACGATTGCAGAAAGCAAGTAAACTGGCAAGATTAGGAAGCGGTTCAGCATGTCGTTCCATTTACCCATCTATGGCAGTTTGGGGTAAGCATCCGCATATCCCAGATTCTGCTGATGAATATGCCATCCCTTATGCCGATCATATTCATCCTGTTTTTAAAACTTATAAAGATGCCATTTTAATAGTTTCCAGTACGGAAAAGGAAGTTTCCAGCCGGGCAGGACATGCTTTGATGGAAAATAATTATTTTGCATCCAGCCGGTATAAGCAGGCTGAAGATAATATGGCTGAGCTTATAATCGCATTAAAATCAGCCGATCTTGAGCGATTTTGCGAAATAGTGGAGAATGAGGCGCTCACCCTTCATGCATTAATGATGGCATCACAGCCCAGTTTTATGTTATTAAAACCTAACACACTGAAAATTATTGATTTATTAAAAACATTCCGCAAAGAAAATAACGTACCTTTGTGCTATACTTTAGATGCCGGACCAAATCTGCATTTGTTGTATCCTCAGGAATATGCTCTGCAAGCGGAAACTTTTATTGAACAGGAATTGTTAGATTATTGCGAGAACAAGAAAGTCATTTACGATTGCGTGGGCATAGGACCTGAAAAAATAAACTGAAATTGACTTCGAAAGAACAAACATATAACTCCAAAATTTTACTCTTCGGAGAGTATAGTATCATTCAGGATTCGATGGGGCTTACCGTACCGTTTTCTGAATTTCAGGGACAGCTTACTTTTGTTGCAGATGAAAACAATCCTGAATTCTCACAAAAATCCAATCAACATTTAGCGGCGTTTTCAAACTATATCGAAAAATGTCTGAATGATCATTCATTAGCAATTGATTTTGACATCCAAGCTTTCAAAAATGATATTGAGCAAGGCATTTATTTTAAATCTTCCATTCCGCAAGGTTTTGGTGTGGGTAGCAGCGGTGCGCTGGTAGCAGCAATTTACGGCAAATACACTAAGAACAAAATTGAATTCAACGACAAACCCACGAAAGAAGAAGTTTTCAAGCTCAAACAAATACTTGCCAAGCTGGAATCATATTTTCATGGCAATAGCAGCGGTGTAGATCCTCTTATTTGTTATCTTAATTTGCCTTTACTTATTAATGGCAAAGAAAATATTGAGCCCGTTTCCGTACATCTGAAAAACAATGGCAAAGGCGCTATCTTTCTGATAGATACCGGTATTTCACGAAGCACAGAACCTTTGGTAAAATATTATATGCAGAAAATGGAAGAACCCACTTTCCGCGAATTCGTTGATAAACAACTCAAACCATTTGCCAACAACTGTATACATGCTTTTTTAGAAGGAGATAAAGAAACCCTCTTTGCCTATCTGAAACTGTTATCTAAATTCCAGTTTGAGCATTTCAAACCTATGATTCCATCTTTGTTTAATAAACTTTGGAAGCGCGGATTAGATACCGGAGAGTATTACCTGAAATTATGTGGTGCCGGTGGCGGTGGCTATATTTTGGGTTTTACCCGCAATTTTGAACACACGAAAAAACAACTCAAAAACCAGACCTTAGAGTTGTTATGTCATATTTGACAG
>CAYVGM010000034.1:0-2119 GCA_964451125.1 uncultured Chitinophagales bacterium | reverse complement strand
CACGAAAAAACAACTCAAAAACCAGACCTTAGAGTTGTTATGTCATATTTGACAGCAATACTAATCCTTTTTTTATTTTCCATTACAGACTTTATTTTCAGCATTTTTCAATAGATTAAGCTTACCCAATTTATCAACCTGAGTTCGGGTTAAGAAAAAAAGCTGATAAAAATAGTTGATTTCTCAATTTTTCCTCCACTTTAACAAGGTGGAGGAATTAAAAAGAGGTGGTTCTACATAAAAAATCAACTATTTTTCAATTGATACGCTTAACCCGAACTCAGGTTACCCAATTTATCAGGTATATTCTAGTTTAATTCAGGTTAAATTTTAATTTTGAGGCTATCAGAAAAAATATTCACATTTTTTTGCAACTTAGTTGCAATTTTTTATTTATCTTTACGTTGAGTAAAAAGGATGCAGGAATAAAAAAAAGTTCTATTTTTACAGCCAACGTAAAATTAAAGTAAACATCATTCTAAACTCAAATTTTTAATTATGGCTCAGGCAAAAACAAACAACAAATCTATCGGCTTAGGCGCTGGATTGGTCGTATTAATCGCGGTAATCTTTACCAACGTACTATTCTACACGGTATTTAAAGGACAAGTTGACGAAAAAGGTCATCCGAAAAACATTATCGGACTGTTTTATCAGGGTGGGGTAATCGTACCATTTCTGATGGCTATCTTCATTATTTGCATTACCTTTTTCATCGAAAGATTGTTAACGATTGGAAAAGCTGCCGGCACAGGTTCATTAGATACTTTCTTACAGTCAATCAAAACCAAATTGACAGGCAATGATATTGATGGTGCTATTCAAGATTGCAACAAACAAAAAGGAGCTGTAGCAAATGTAGTACAAGCCGGCTTACATAAATATTCCGAAATGCAACGCAATACAGAATTAACTGAGGAGCAAAAAGTAATGAATATCCAAAAAGAAGTAGAAGAAACTACAGGCTTGGAGCTTCCAGCTTTGGAAAAAAACATGTGGATATTAGCAACAATTGCATCAGTGGGTACATTGGTAGCCTTATTAGGAACGGTAATCGGTATGATTAAAGCCTTCTCTGCATTGGCAGTATCAGGCAATCCAAATCCTGAGCAATTGGCAACCGGTATCTCTGAAGCCTTGGTGAATACGGCCTTGGGTATCTTTACCTCAGCTTTAGCCATTATCTTCTATAACTTATGTACACAAAAAATTGATAAGCTGACATACAGCATCGATGAAATGGGTTATAGTATAGCACAAACTTTTGCCGCAAGAAAAAAATAATCATTCAAACGCATAAATTAATACTATGCCAAAAGTAAAAGTAGCCAGGAAAAGCACTTATGTAGACATGACCGCCATGTGTGATGTGTCTTTCCTATTGTTAACGTTCTTTATTCTTACGGCAAAGTTCAAACCGTCTGAAATCGTTCAGATTGCCCAGCCTACTTCACATGCTGAGAATGCGGTAAAAGAAGATCAGGTAGTATTCTCTATTGATAAGGATGGCAAAACCTATATGGCCATTTCTAAGCCGGAAAGAAAAGAACAAATTATCAATAAACTTTACGAGATTTCTAAAGATAAGTACGGTCCGTTAGACGAAAAAACAAAAGCAAACTTTAAGAAAATGGAAATTGTGGGTGTACCCGTTCAAGCCATCAGAGTATTGCCAAGCGTCAGCACGGAAGGCTTGACTGCTTTAAAAGAAGCAGGAAAAATGGACGGTATTCCTATTGACTCAACCAACAACCAATTGGGTGACTGGATTATGGCAGTACGCCACGTGTACGCCGAAACAGACAATATGGACAAACCGCCAATTGCCATCAAAGGTGATAAAGAATCAAATATCAAATCCGTAAAGCGTGTAATTGAAATCCTGAAAGAAAAAGATGTATATAGCTATAAGCTGATAACTTCTTTAAAAGGAAGAAAAGAATAATGGTTTAAACTTAAAAATTATTAACAATGGCAGATATAGATACCTCGTCGGGCGGGGGGCATGGTAAGCATAAGGGCGGAGTCCGCTCCAAAAAATTGTCTACCCGTGTTGACTTAACACCCATGGTGGATTTGGCATTCTTATTGATTTCCTTCTTCATGTTAACCACACAAT
>CAYVGM010000033.1:3137-16511 GCA_964451125.1 uncultured Chitinophagales bacterium | reverse complement strand
ACAGCCATTAATCAGGTTGGTTTCAGAGGATGCCGAAGTGCGTAAACTGACATTGCCGGTTTCGTAAGCCTGATCAGCAATTGCCTGTACGTTGTCATCTTCTAAATCGGCTACACTCAGTGTTTCCGCAGTTGATTCATCCAATATTGCATCTGTTTTTTTACAGGAGGTAAATCCCAGTAAGAGTGTGCTCATTATGATGAGCAGATTTTTTAAGTGGTGTCGTGTTTTCATGATTATAAATTTTGATAGCCTTTTGACTAAACGAAAGTTGAAAAGTTTAATTGTAAAGAGAAATAAAACTAACATATTTTATACTATTGGTGGCCATGGTGAACTTATTTCCGGATTTTCAGGCATATAGACCACCCAAATTTCATCTCCGGCATTTCTCCACCTGTTCCCCTCATCCCAGCAAACTATTTCATCTGTATGTCGCCCATTACTGGTCTGATAATTGTATCTTACCCTGTAAGGATGTTTTCCATTTATGGATTGTGAATAATCTAAATCAATTTGCTCAATTATACCTTCCACACTCACTCCGTTTTCCAAAGCTAAGATAGTTTCGTCGGCGGTGCGTTTTCCTCGTCTGAATAAAAAATAACCAATTACAACGAATATTAGTCCGAATCCAAAAGCCAAAATTAATGGGGTACCGACTATCATAAAAATGATGCCCACCAGCGAAAAAGTATTTTTCCAGTAGCGCACTTGTCTTTTGAATTTTTCGGGTAATACCCTCGGTGCCGCTGTTGGTCTTTCTCCGCGTTCCTTACTGATTGGTTTGGGTAAAGGACCACCGCAATTTTGGCAATTGGTATAATTGGGTGCTACGGCATAATACGTCTTACACCATGGACAAGTAATGGCTGTATCCTGCATCATTGTTTTTTTGGTTTCATTAAAGATACAAGAATATCAATGAAATCAGGCGGTAATTAATCAGAACTTATTGTTTAAATATGCTTACTTTTGCAAAAAAATTAAATCGTGTCATTTACAGTAGCCATAATAGGAAGACCTAACGTAGGGAAATCAACATTTTTTAATAGAATGTTACAACAAAGAAAAGCCATCGTTGACGATTTTAGTGGAGTAACGCGCGATCGGCAATATGGCATTTGCGATTGGAATGGAAAAACATTTAATCTTATTGATACCGGAGGTTTTGTTTCAGCTACAGATGATATTTTTGAAAAAGAAATTAAAAAACAAGTTAAAATAGCCATACAAGAATCTAATTTAATCTTGTTTATGGTGGACGTTACGACAGGCATTACTGATTTGGATGAGTCGCTGGCACAAGAATTGCGCAAATCAAAAAAGCCTGTTTTTTTGATTGTCAATAAAGTGGATAATATTGAAAGAGGATATGCTGCCAATGAATTTTATTCACTTGGTTTTGATCAGCTATTTCCGGTTTCATCCATCAGTGGAAGCGGAACCGGAGAAATTCTGGATGAAGTTACGGCAGTCATTCCGCCGGAACATGCTGAAGCAATAGATGAATATGCATCATTGCCAAAAATTGCAATCGTAGGGCAGCCTAATGTTGGAAAATCTACCTTGCTGAACGCACTAATAGGAGAGGAGCGCAATATCGTAACCGATATAGCAGGTACCACACGTGATTCGATACATACGCATTATAACTTATTCGGAAAAGAATTTTTGCTGATAGATACAGCAGGCATACGCAAAAAAAACAAGGTACATGAAGATTTGGAGTTTTATTCAGTAATCCGTGCAGTTAAAGCCATTGACGAAGCAGATGTATGTGTGCTGATGCTGGATGCACAAACCGGCATTGAAATGCAGGATTTAAAGATTTTCAGTATTATTCAAAACCGAAAAAAAGGTGTAGTTATTCTGGTGAACAAATGGGATACGATAGAGAAGGATAATAAAACCGTAGGTGAATATTCCCGTATCATCAAACAAAAGATTGCGCCATTCTCCGATGTACCCATCATTTTTATTTCAGCAAAAGATAAGCAGCGCATTTTTCAGGCAGTAGAAAAAATATTAGAGGTTTATAATGGTATGCAAATTAAGATACCTACGAATAAACTGAACGAAATTATGCTGGCTGAAATAGAAAAATATCCACCTCCGGCTTATCGCGGTGAGTATATTCGTATAAAATACATTACTCAACTACCTACTAAATCTCCAAGTTTTGCCTTCTTCTGCAATCACCCTGATTATGTGCGTGAGCCTTACCGCAACTATCTGGAAAATCGCATGCGAGAACACTTTCCGCTGAGTGGCGTACCTATTCAGATTTATTTCAGAAAAAAATAAGAAATTACTTTTTTACCTAAACTCAGGTTGTCAATGAATGGAATCAAATGCATCGTTCAATAAACTTGCGGCTTTGTCCAAATCTTCGTCTGTATGTGCAGCAGACACAAATCCTACTTCATATCCTGAAGGACCAAAATAAATACCGCGGTCTAACAAGTAATGGTAGATTTTGGCAAATAAGGACATTTTTCCCGAATTGATTTGGTCGGCACGGGTAAGATGGCTCATGTCAGAAAAGGTAAACCAGAAAATAGAACCGATATTGTAAATGGTAATTTTATAACCTTTTTCGTGGATATGCTGTTTTACTGCATTGACCAATCGGTCTGTTTTATGCAATAAATCCTGATAGAAATGAGGCTGCAAACATTGAGTCAACTGTGCCAGCCCGGCACTCATGGCTACCGGATTGCCGCTAAGTGTGCCTGCCTGATACACGTTGCCCAAAGGAGCAACGTGATCCATGATTTCAGCGGAAGCAGCATAAGCACCAACAGGCATACCGCCTCCGATGATTTTACCAAAGGTGATGATGTCGGGCTGAATATGATATAAACTGGCAGCTCCTTCAAAACCGACACGGAATCCCGAAATGACTTCGTCAAAAATTAATAACGCACCAAATTCAGTACATATTTCCCGTAAGTGCAACAGGAATTTATGTGATTGCAACAATAAGCCGTTATTGGCAGGAATAGGCTCAATAATGACAGCGGCAATATCATCGGTATAATTTTCAAAAGCAGCTCTTAATGCCGTTTCATCATTAAGAGGCAAAACTATAGTTTCGTTGACAAAGGACGCCGGTACGCCTGCTGAAGAGGAAGTGCCAAGCGTAGCCAAGCCTGAACCAGCCTTTACTAAAAGTGAATCGGCATGACCATGATAGCATCCTTCAAATTTGATAATTTTATTCCGTTGGGTAATGCCTCTTGCCAGACGCAAAGCACTCATCACAGCTTCTGTACCGGAACTCACAAACCGGATTTTTTCGATATAGCGATGATTAGAAATTATACACTGTGCCAGTTCATTTTCCAAAGCGGTAGGTGCACCGAAAGAAGTACCGTTTTTTACTGTTTCAATTATAGCATGTTCTATTTTTTCATTGGCATGACCCAAAATCAATGGTCCCCATGAACAACAAAAATCTATATATTCATTGCCGTCTTCATCCCATATTTTAGCACCTTTACCTTTTTTTATAAATACAGGAGTTCCGCCCACCGACCGGAATGCGCGTACGGGAGAATTGACACCACCGGGCATTAATGATTTAGCTTTTTCAAAAAGCAGTTTAGAGTTTTCGTTTTGCATAATGTAGAATGACTAGGGTTGTAAAGTTAGCGTATATTAGACAAAATTCGGATTAATTTTATTTATAAATACCAATTTCACACAAGTGCATGTGTTTAATTACTTGGGTAAGGATGCCGTCTATTATTTGTACCCAGTGTTTTATCTAAAATTTTATTGCGTTTAAAAAGTATTTACAAGTCAATGTCGCTAAGTTAAGTATGATTTAAAGCTGTAATGCATAGTTAATACAATATTTATTATTTTACTTAGAATAAGAAAAAATATTATCTATTAATAATTGACTGTTTTTTTTGTAAATTTGCCAGCACACAGATGTATTAAATGATTTACAGTTTATTTTCCAAAATTTGTCTGGCTCTTTTATTAGGCGGAGTTATCGGTTTAGAACGCGAAAATTCACAAGGGCGTGATTCTGAAGGAATCGGAGGTATTCGTACGTATGCTTTAGTTTCCTTATTGGGAGCTCTTGCAGGATTGTTTTACAATTTGCATTTTGAAATAATATCCATTCTTACTATTATCGGTTTTATCTTGCTCTTGTTGGGCAACTTTTTACTGGAAGCATTTCAAAGTAAAGATTTCGGTATTACCAGTGAGCTTTCTGCCTTAATTACATTTTTATTAGGGCTGATTATCATTACGGAAATGGTACCCCTGCAAATTACGGTAATAGTATTTATCCTTTTAGTATTCATCCTTTCACTAAAACAGAAAACTGAAAAATTTGCTACAGTAATTTCTCAACATGAGCTACAATCATTTATCAGTTATGCTATTATTGCGGTAGTCGTACTTCCATTATTGCCTAATGTAAGTTATCAGTTTAAAGATATTCCTGCATTAGACAGTATATTGACAGCATTGAATTTAGATTTCAACAGATTTAGCAATTTAGAGTTTATCAACCCACGCAAGGTCTGGTTTGTGGTGGTATTAATTACCGGCATTGATGTATTCGGATATATATTAGGTAAGTTGTTGGGCGAAAAAAGAGGATTTGCCGTAGCCAGCTTTTTTGCTGGTTTTGTTTCTTCTACATCAGCTACCCAATCGCTGGCTCAGCGCAGTAAACTAACCGGTTTGGTATTTCCATTTTTGGGAGCAGCAATGATTGCCAATTTAGCCAGTTTTATACAAATCTTCATGCTAATTGGTCCATTAAATCCAAAATTTTTGATGAGTATAATACCCGGTATCATCTTCATGATATTAATGGCAGGCATTTTAGCCATGTATTTTTTAAGAAAAGAAGAAACACAAGCTGTCGAAACAAGAATAGAAAAGAAACCCATTTTTGCTTTAATCCCTGCATTGAAATTTGCTACCTTACTGATTTTTGTCAAGCTGCTAACTAAGGTCAGCTTAGTCGTTTTTGGTGAATCAGGATTTATTGTCAGCAG
Source organism: uncultured Chitinophagales bacterium (assembly GCA_964451125.1). Classification (GTDB taxonomy): domain Bacteria; phylum Bacteroidota; class Bacteroidia; order Chitinophagales; family JADIYW01; genus JADJSS01. Next base: position 11,481 of record CAYVGM010000033.1, on the reverse strand, counting down.
TGTGATTGCCTCATTTGCAGCTTTAGACCCGATAATGGTGAATCTGGCGGAAATGGCAGGAAAATCTATCACTTTCAAATTTGCGTTTATTACCCTGCTTATTGTTAATGCATCGAATTTAATGAGTAAAACGGTCTATTCATTTATTCAGGGAAACCGAAAGTTCGCACTTTACTTTTTTATATCAGCCTTACTCATCATTGGAGTAAGCTTTTTCGGATTATTTTTTATTACTTAGCTGTTTGCAATGCTCTTTTTCGTGTGAAAATATAAATCACTGTCAATAAAAAATTGCATACCACCGATAGAGCAAACAATTCATACCATAATCCTTTTTGTAAAAAAAATGCTACTACGGCAAGAATTAACGTAACTATGCCTGCACTACCGCAAAGCTTGCTTACTATGCCTTGCTGACGGAAATAATAAGTAGCAAATAAACCGAATACAGAAGCAATACTTGCCCATTTCAACCATGTAAAAATATTGAGCAAGTATAGATTAGTACTTATGTTTGCTGAAGCTGGAGCTTGAATGATTTGGTAGATTTGTATATTTTCAAGTGCATCTCCAAGTAACATTAACAGACACAAGACAGAAGAAATACGAAATACCGCTGATTTTCTTATGGAATTAAAATAGAGCGATACACTTAATAATAACAAAGAATAAACCAGCATAAATGCATAATCTACCGCATTGCCAAGCAACATTTTAGACTTATAATCATATACATTTTTTACTTTAAAAAAATGAGTGACTTCTGCCGGAGTTTTAATAAATTCAAAAGCCACAATGGGTGTAAAAAAGCCCTCGCTCAGATTTTGTTCTTTTTGAGGATTAATATACATTAATGCAACAGACAAAATAATCAGTAAGACACTTAAAATTTTTAAAACAGTTACGCTTTTCATTAGGAATAAAGATAAAATAATTATTTTTATCTTCTGCATGGACATTATGAATAATCGAATTAAGAATACCCTGTTTCCTGTTTTGGTCATTATCTGCATTTTGCTTGCTGTCAGATTGTATTTTTATAGTATGCGAGACAAAGCCAATCAGGAAAAAGTGAACAGTACTCTTGTGGTAGAACGCATACAAAAAGTGATGAAGCTGGTAGCTGTTGAAAGCAATTTTTCCGAGTTAATGAATTACAATGATTTTCAGTATGTCGACTTTCCCGGATTTAGAAAAGATGCATTGGTCAAAGTAAATGCAAAGGTTTCTATAGGTTATAATTTAGACAGCCTTAAAATAAAAACCAATGAAAAAGATAAAACCATCATAATAGAGCACATGCCCAAACCCGAGGTATTATCAATTGATACCGATATTTCTTTTGAGAATCTTAGCGAAGGCTGGTTTAATCATTTTTCAAAAGAAGAACTCACCAAATTAAACAAGCTGGCAAAAGATAAAATAAAGCAACATGCATTAGCACCGGAGTTAGTGAAGCAAGCAGAAGAGCAAAAGCGTGAATTATTTGATTTACTCTTTTACATGGCGAAAGAAAACGGTTATAAAATTATCAGCGAAGGCAAAGCACTTACTCCGATTCAAAATCTCAATCAATAAAAATGGAATTAAGCATAGCAATCACTATAGGTATTATACTGCTTGTCGTAGGTTTGGTAAGTTGTGTTTTACCTCCTTTGCCGGGTCCTCCGATTGCGTATTTAGCTTTAGTTTTGATTTATTTTGTTAAAGACAGACCTGCAGATTTACCCCTATGGTTGATGATTACATACGCCGTGCTAACGATAATTGTGTTAATAGTCGATAATTTTATACCGATATGGGGCACCAAACAATTTGGCGGCACTAAAGCAGGGATACGAGGCAGTTTTATAGGTATTTTAGTGGGTATATTTCTCTCTCCTTTCGGAGGAATTTCAATTCTCTTATGTCCATTTTTGGGGGCTATGATTGGTGAATTATTCGTAGGACAGCCTTTGAATGTGGCCTTAAAATCAGGAATGGGATCATTTATCGGATTTCTGCTGACCAGCGGATTAAAAATAATTCTTGTCGTGTTTATGGGGCTTCATTTTTTCAAAGCGGCATTTTAGTTTTCAGTTAAGTTGAATTATATTTCACAAAAAAAACAACAATTCTTATCTCCTATTGTTTTACTGGCAGAATACAACTACATTTACTTTAAATTAGATTTATGACAAAATTTATATTAAAATTTGTATTCATGTGTTTTGCCGTGGTCGTATTTGCACAAAAAACAAATAAAACAACTAGTACTGCTCCCACAAAAACTTCAACGACAAAACCTGCCTCAACACCGCCATCACAAACAACGACTAAAGCACCTGCAACAACTACAACAGCACCTGCTAAATGTGTGCCCGTTGCTGGCAAAAAAACATTAGCTTTTACAGGTAGTTTTCAGATGAATTTTACAATAAATGAAAACGGCACGAGCAAATCGGGTAAAATATTTTATGCATTCGATTGTTATCAGACCTGCATGATTCCAACTTTCGACTTGAAAACAAATGCCGACTATAAAATGCGTGCAATTACGGATATATCCGAAGGCACGATTACCATGCTTACCGAAGATTCTAAAGGCAAAAAATCGGGCTTGATATTTAATATCCCTAAAAAGGTAATTACTACTAATGCAAATACCATAAAATTTACGACCCAGAAAACAACAGAAACAAAAGTTATAGAAGGCTATACCTGTACAAAATGGATAACTAACGGTGATAATGGAGTAGTGATAGTTTCATGGATTTCGGATAAAATTACATTGAATTACAAAGAAATGTTGAGTAGCATTGGACAAAGTTTTAAAGGAAAATCGCCATTTGAAAACTCTTATGCCAAAGAGATAGCAGGATTTTCATTAGAAACAATTGTAACTGATGCGCAAAAAAAATCGACAACTACTATTACACTTTCCGGTATTAAACAAGAAAGACCGGATGGCAAATTGTTTTCGACAGACGGCTATTCATTAATGGATGCACGAGGCTTGCCTATTTTCGGAGGGCAATGATGGTTGTCATTATTATGTAATATTAAAGAATATTTAATCAAGTTTTTAGCATCTCTTTAACAGTTTGCAATTAGATGAAAATGAAACTTTTTTGTATTTTCACGTAAAATTCAAAATAAAAATGCCTGTTTTAGACTTCGACAAAACAAAATCTTTTTTCAACTTCTATAACCATCGCCCTCGTGTGTTTTCCTGGCCGGTTTTCGGTACGGCACTTTTTGGGACTCTGTTGTTTATTTTTTATAAATTCAACCAATATGTATTTCCTTGGGATAGTTGGATGCAGGCTTCAGGGAATGCTCGTCATTTTTGTGAAATGAACAGAGAGCAATTAATTGTGCAACCTTCAAATACTTGGTCTAATCTGGGTTTTGTTATTGTAGGCTGGATTTTTATCAGTATTGCCAAAAACGACCATAAATATTTTGAACGAGCTTCAGTCAATAATATGCTGGCAAAATATCCCGGGTTTACTTATCTTATCGGGTTTGCAACACTTTACTTGGGTATTGGCAGTTTTCTTTTTCATGGTACGCTTACTTATGCATTTCAAAAAATGGACCAAACCGGCATGTATTTCGTGCTTATTGCTTTTCTTGCTTATAATTTATTCAAGTTATTTCCTTTTATCCAATACAAAGGAGTTCGCTACCCGTCTAATCGATTTTTTATTATATGTGCATTAGTTTTAATGGCAATTTTTTATTTTTTCTTGTGGAAAGCTCCGATTAATATTTTATTTCCTGCCTTGACCTTAGCCGTATTCATTACCAATTTTATCTTGTTCCATAAAGTAAAAAATACCATTTCTTTTTTAGGGTTTATGAAAGCTTCATTTATTACGCTTATGCTATCAGCAGCGGTATGGATATTGGATATTACCAACAAGATGTGTTCACCTGCCAGCATATTTCAAGGACATGCATTATGGCATATTCTGAACTCAGGAACTATATTTTTGGCCTATTTATACTACAGAAGTGAAGAATTCTTAACACCTGAGGATAAAGAATTATTAGACTCCGATACAAGTTTGGCATAGTTTTTTGTCTATCTTTGCAAAAAAGATAGTCTTATGCTAAAATTAGGAAAATTTTCACTCCTTTTATTGCTTTTAAGTGCATTCGTAAACACCGGATGCGATGCTTTGTTAAAGGCAGCCGCAGCACAAAAGCAAGCTACAGGGCAAGTTCCGGCAAGAGCTAATACTTTGGCATTACCTGCAAATAAGGATCGTATTTACACTTTAAATTATGCACCCGGCCCTATTTTTAATCCAAAAGTCAACCCTTGGGGAACCCGTTATAAAGATTATATATTTGATTCTTGGGATGTTACCACGGAATATTACAAAAAGAATTCTCCTAATTATAAAGGTGGAGGTGACAACCTGATTATGGATATTTTTACTCCGAAAAATGACCCGGAGCGAGGCAGACCTTGTGTAATATATGTTTTCGGAGGTGGATTTGCTTCAAAAATTGATGACTGTACATCTGAACTTGTAAAAGGAATGGTGGAAAAGGGATATGTTGTAATAACTCCCGACTATCGTATTGGATTTGATGGACAATATACCGTTATGGCTTGTCAGGGTGATTTTTATGCCCACATGTACCCTGCTTTTCTTAGAGCAGTACAAGATATTCGAGATGCAGTAAGATATATCAGATTAAATGCAGAAAGGTTAGGCATTGATAAAAATAAAATCATCATTGGTGGTCAGAGTGCCGGAGCACTTACATCATTAGCACTTGCATATTTAGAAGATGCAGATATTGAACCTGATGTGCTAAAAAAAGTAGGTGGTTCTCTGGATTACAACAGTTCATACCCTAAAGAGTCTTATGCTGTTGCTGGTGTATATTCATTGGCAGGTGCCATACTACAACCATCAGTATTAATAAAAACATCTAAAACGCCAATGTTAATTGTACATGGTACATGTGATGAATTAGTCAATCCAAATCTCGGAGCTGTTTTTAAATGCGATGGTAAAAATCCTACTTTTCCAAAAGTAGCAGGTGGTAACGCTATATACGAAGTAATGCATACCAGAGTACCAATACGTCTAGAATTAGTATGCAAAGGTGGGCATGGTATGGGGACAGTTGGCTATTCTCGACTCTTGGACCTGCTCAGTAATTTTACTTATAGTGTAATTGAAGGAAAGCCTATTACAGGAAAAGAAATAATAGAAGCGCAAGTTCCGGTTTGTCAGACAACTAATCTTTGTAACTAACTTTTAATTTTAGTATCCGTTTTTCAAAAAGTTCGTAGGATATAGTAGCTATCACCAAAGTAATTGTAATTGATAGAATATAAATTTGTATATTTTGAATTATTGAATTTTTAGATAATTTATATAAGTTGCTAGTGTAAATAGAAATTATTATAGCTATAATATGGTACATATATATACCGTAAGATATTTTCCCAAAATAATTCATGATTTTGTTTTCAAAGAATTTGATTTTTACTTCATTTTGAGCTAAATAAACTAAGATTAATGTAAAACATAATGCATACATTTCATGTACAAATATTATAAATTCTATTCCATTTACCCATAGTATTAGCATTATGGCAAATGCAAATAGAGCTACTTTTTTACTGATTTTTTTAAGATACCGGTCATTTTTAGAGAAAAGCAGATATGCACCAATAGCACCAATAAACATACAAGTAATTCTTGTAAATCCTAAAAACGTAAATAAAATCATACATATCGTATTTAGTTCTAAAGAATTAAGTGTTTTTTTGTTAATAATTAATAATATTATAATTAATATGTGTGTAAAATAATATCCAACAATTAAACGCAAAATTGTACGCTTAAAGTTTTTAGAATATTTAAGTATTAAGGGCCAAAATAAATAGAATATTTCTTCTACACCAATACTCCAAATATGTGCACCATTAAATGCACTGCCTTTTGTAAATAAGTTTGCAGCCAATGCTAATTGTGGTAAGAGAAAAATACAAAGAAAGATAAGTAACCAATTTGAAAAGTAAAAAGCAGCTACATGGATTTCAACCAATTTAAAGCTGTAAATTTTATGCACCAATTCATTAAAAATTGAATTCGGTAATAAGTACCAATGTACGAATAAAATTAAAAAGTATAAAGGCCAAATTCTAAGTATTCTGTTCCGATAGAAATAAAAAACATGGATATCCTTTTTTTCATTCTTTTCAGCAAATAAGAAATAACTTATTAAAAAGCCACTTAGTGCAAAAAACAACGAAACTGAAACTGTACCTAAAGGGATAGTCATTTTTACAGTCTTTAGAATAGAAGGAAGCCCGCATGCGTATTTTAACTCTTCAACATGACTTATTAAAACGAATAATGCTAAAGTAAACCGAATGCCATTAAAATTAAGAAAATATCTATTGTTTGACATCGGAAATTTATATGCTTTCTGTGTTCAAAGATAATTATTATTTTTGTAACAACATACTTATATGAAATCATTACTTCTAAATTTAATAGCTTGTTTTTTGTTATTTATTTCTTGTGAAAAAGATAACCCTGAGATTCAGAAAGATATATCAACTGGAGTTGCAGGGCATAGAGCATCCCAAAATTTAAATTCAAATTATGTTTCAGGTAATTTATATTTACCTGAAGTTTCAAATTATCCTTATGGTGATGGTATTGGAAGACATCAATTTGATTACTATCACTTTACTGCTACTACCTCACAATATCCAAATGGCAGAGGGGGTATTGCTTTTTATACATGGTGGTGGATGGATTAGCGGTTCTGAAAAGGATTCTAATAATAACATTTTTAAAAGCTTAGGCATTTCTGTAGGCGTAGCTAAAGAAAATTTAAATGGTAATTTTGTAAAATTTTTTAATAGTAAAGGTTACTCGTGCATCACCATGAAGTATTCGCTAGTGAATTACATTAATAAAATTAATGCCAATATAACTAATAATCCTGCTATTACTCCCGGAAATCTAATTCATATTCAGGAAATCAATCAGGTAGTTAATTGGATTATAACACATAATACTATTTCAGGATTTACATTTAACAATAAGAATATTTCTATAATTGGTGAAAGCGCTGGTGGATATTATACACTGATGTATGCTTTACAAAATTTATATAACATTCCGTCAACTTCACCATTCAAGAAGATTAAATCAATTGTATCTCTTTATGCACCTACTGATTTTTCACTAATAGGAAACGGCAATAATTATTCTACAGGACAGATGGATATTAATATGAAATTGCCAATGAAACTTAGCGCAAATAACACACCAACTAACTTAAGTAGGTTATTTATCAGTAATTCAAACTCACAATATGAAGGTCTATATGCTTCAAATGGACTTTTAGCTTATTTTGGAATAAGAGCTTTTGATGCAATGATTCAAAAAGGCGAAAATCCTACTTCTACTATAAGACGACAATTTAGCCCAATTTCATTTCTGGATACTGAAAATCCAGCTTTGTTGCCACCCATATTCTTGATACATGGAGCTAATGATGTTGTTATTCCATATAAGCAATCTGAGTTGCTTTATAATAAATTATCAGTTGGTACATCCATCCATAAGTATTTCAGACATGACAATACGGGACATGGACTAGCACCAACAGGAATTTTTGCAAATAATGATGGTTTAATTGATATAATCAGAGGAGGGCAGCCATTATTGAATTATAATAATAGTATTTTAGCTTGGCTAAATTCAAAAATGTATTAGTAATTACCGCTCCTCGATATCCTGAATTTTTATTTCTTTTTGTTGGTTTGTTTTTAGTGGATTTTCATTTCTGATAAACCCCGGAGTCGCAAATTCTTTTTCCAGTGTCCAGGCTTCCCAGCGAATTTGTTTATTGTTGATTAATATAGCATTCGGTATTACATTAATTTCTTTCATCCAGAAGATTAAGCTTGGCACATGTATCCATTCTCCTTTGAAATCCTGAAACGAATAATATAATTGAATAGAAAGAAGCTCACGCTTTATGACTGAATGCTTAGCATCAAAATAATAAATTTCTCTGTAGCCGATTTTTCTGGTAAAATTATCATACAATGCTTTAAAGTAAGGCTGACTGCAATAATCATCTATGCAATATAGATTTTGCTCATTATTATTGGCTGTTTGATAGTGTGCTAAATACTCATTCCACAAACATTGGTTATACTCATATTTAGGATAATAGGCATTCCATTTTCCCGAACAATAGCCCTTTAATAAATCCACAGGCACGGTTTTCAAATAATTATTTACACTTGCATCCAAATTAATACTATAAGCAAAGGTATCTGTTTTAAATAACTGCGCTGAAGCAG
>CAYVGM010000033.1:0-3037 GCA_964451125.1 uncultured Chitinophagales bacterium | reverse complement strand
TCCAAATTAATACTATAAGCAAAGGTATCTGTTTTAAATAACTGCGCTGAAGCAGCATGAGTGCCATATAGCAATAGTATCAAGATAAACTTTCTCATTTTACAATCCGGTTAGCTGTGCCAATTCTGCTTTAGAATTTGGTGTATTTTTAATAACTGTCATCGGAAGAGTTAGCTGTTTGTTTTTCTTGTTTTTTAAATCCGAATTTTTCAAATTAGTTTGATCTGCTATCGCAATTTTTCCGTCATTTCCGAACGAAAAAATAATACAGTCTTCACCGGCCAGTAATTTTATAGAATATGTAGTCTTATCCGGATAATAAGTGAATACGGCATTCCTGTTTTTATAAACCACATACACTGCAGACGCTAATTTTTTATTATAACCTTTCAAATCAAAATCTACAGTAATATCAACCGCATTCTGTTCATCTAAAATTTTATCGCAATTGTAAAACCCCATTTCATTTATATTCATCGTTTTAAAAATCTCATCAGCATTTGTCATCTGCACTAATTCATATACCACATTGCCCGTTTTTGGGTCAACAACAGCAACTGTATTGTTAGTTTGAATACCCGAAAATCCGGCATCTTCCTGATTATTAAAATTATCAAACCAGTAATCGGCTTTGCCGTCAGGCAATTTATCATTAGCAAGAATATTATTGGCAAATAAAGTTTTCTTTTCCCACATTTTAGTAGTTGGATTAAGCTTGTACAATTCGCCTCCGGCAATGTCAAAATTTGTTTTTAACTGAATATTCATGTTTTTTCCCGGAGCAAAAGAAAGTAATTTTCCATTTCCATAAGCATAACATTCAAACATGCCACCACTCTGCAGTGTGTATGTTTTATCAGCTGATGCATAAGTCATCGGGATATGATTGAGTATAAGATCCAACTGGTCGGTGAATTGTCTGAATTTGAAAACTACTTCACCTTCATATAGTTTTTCACCTAAAAAAAAACTGTTTGCCTGAATAAAAATTCTGCTGCCCTGATGTTCAATAAGCTTACAAATGTTTGATGGAAATTTATATTCCATAAATGGAGTTGCAGTAAGTTGCTCCGGTATTTTTGCAAATGAAATTAAAGGCAATAAAATAGCGAATAAAATAAAACGATAGGTTTTCATAGTTAGCATTTGTAATAGAACGTCAGGCGTTAAAAAATATTGTTACTTAAAAATACAAATTTTATCATTCTGATTCATGTAAATTTGCATAATGAAAGAACTGGTAATTCTGAAAATCGGCGGTAATGTTTTAGACAATACTGAAAAATGCGATCATTTTTTAGAAGATTTTGCAAAAATAAAACAAGCTAAATTATTAATACATGGAGGTGGCAAAATTGCGACTGAGCTTTTGAATAAACTCAGTATTGAAACAAAAATGATTGACGGCAGGAGAATTACCGACAGGCAAACCATAGATATTGTTACTATGGTATATGCAGGTTTGATTAATAAAAAAATTGTCGCCAAACTGCAAGCAGAAAATTGTAATGCCATTGGATTAAGCGGAGCTGATGCTAATGCCGTACTGGCACATAAACGTGTCCATCCTACAATAGATTATGGCTTTGTTGGAGATATTGACAGCGTAAATATTGAATTATTAAATCAGTTTTTACAACAATCGCTAACACCGGTATTAGCACCCATTACACACGACAAACAGGGAAATTTGCTGAATACCAATGCCGATACAATGGCCGCAGCATTGGCTATTGCTATGGCTAAATATTATAAGGTTACTCTCATTTATGCCTTTGAAAAAAACGGATTATTGAAAGATGTCGAAGATGAAAACAGTGTAATTAAGCTCATCAATGTAAAGGAAGTTCAGCAACTCAAAGAGAAACAAATCATTAGTGGGGGCATGATTCCAAAAGTGGATAACATTGTGTATGTTTTATTGCATGATGTGGAAAAAGTAATATTATGCAAAGCTGAAAATATAGCGGACGTATTAAACGGAAATCCTATTTTTGGCACTACATTTATAAAATAATGCAAAAAACAGCGAATGAAATAACTCAACTAATAACTGCTTTACTGAAGCAGTTAATAGCTGTTGAATCTTTCAGCAGAGAAGAAGATAAAGCCGCTGAGGTTTTGCGTAAATTTTTGAAGTCACATAAAATTGCATTTGAAACCAGACAACACAATACCTGGATAAAAAACAAGCATTATAACTTTTTAAAACCCACCATTTTACTTTGTTCTCATATCGATACCGTGAAGCCTGTACAAAACTGGACTAAAAATCCGTTTGAAGCCGTAGAAGAAGATGGTAAATTATATGGTTTGGGAAGCAATGATGCCGGTGCTTCATTGGTCTGCTTATTAGGCGCATTTTTACATTTTTATGAAAATGAAGATCTCAAATATAACTTGCTCTATTGCGCAGTGGCAGAAGAAGAAGTATCGGGTAAGCATGGTATGGAATTGCTGGAAGATATAACATCAGCTTGCGATTTTGCTATCATGGGCGAGCCTACCGACATGCAAATGGCCATTGCAGAAAAGGGTTTATTGGTGCTGGATGGTGTGATAAAAGGAAAATCCGGACATGCTGCCAGAAATGAAGGAAATAATGCGATATATCTCGCAATATCAGATATCGTTTGGTTCCAAAATTTCCAATTCAAAAAGATTAATCAACTATTGGGTCCTGTAAAAAATACGGTTACGGTCATCAATGCAGGTACACAACACAATGTTATTCCGGATGTATGTAAATATGTGGTTGATGTTCGCACTATTCCGGAGTACAGTACTGAACAATTACTGGAAATAATCCGCGATAATGTGAAAGCAGAAATAACTCCACGCTCAGTTCGTTTACAACCCTCACAAATTGATAAGGAGCATATCTTAGTAAAAACTGCTGAAAAATTAGGCATTGAGTTATTTGGCTCATCCACCTTATCCGATCAAGCTCTATTAAAAATACCTAGTGTCAAAATCGGCCCAGGCAAATCAGAACGGTCACATACAGCAGATGAATTTGTTTTTCTGTATGTAATTG
>CAYVGM010000032.1:3600-16538 GCA_964451125.1 uncultured Chitinophagales bacterium | reverse complement strand
TTTACTTGATATTTTTTGCTGTAAGCTATTATTTTTGTAATTTTGCCATTCTTAAAACTAAAATTAAATTAAATATGCCTTATTTATTCACATCAGAGTCGGTTTCGGAAGGTCATCCGGATAAAGTAGCCGATCAAATTTCAGATGCATTAATAGACCATTTTTTGGCGTATGATCCACAGTCAAAGGTAGCATGCGAAACACTAGTAACTACAGGACAAGTAGTTTTAGCCGGTGAAGTAAAATCTAAAGCTTACTTGGATGTTCAAGAAATTACCCGTGAGGTCATACGAAAAATTGGTTATACCAAATCGGAATACATGTTTGAAGCAAACTCTTGCGGTATCTTTTCTGCCATACACGAGCAAAGCGCGGACATTAACAGGGGCGTGGACAGAAAAACTGGTAAATCTTTTGAAGCACATGCCAACGCACAAGGCGCAGGCGACCAAGGTATGATGTTTGGCTATGCCACCAAAGAAACTGACAATTACATGCCATTGGCTTTGGATTTGGCTCATAAAATTTTGCAAGAATTATCCAAAACGCGTAGAGCAGGAAAAGAATTAAAATATTTGCGTCCGGATGCTAAATCTCAGGTAACTATCGAGTATGATGATAATAACCAACCTATCCGAATTGAAACAATCGTAATTTCTACGCAGCACGATGATTTTGATACAGATGCTAAAATGCTGGCTAAAATCAAAAAAGATATTATCGAGGTTATTATCCCGAGAGTAAAAAAACAATTGAAACCCTCTTTACAAAAATTATTTACCGATAAAATTATCTATCACATCAACCCGACAGGGAAATTTGTAATTGGCGGTCCGCATGGAGATACGGGATTAACAGGAAGAAAAATTATAGTTGATACTTATGGTGGAAAAGGAGCTCATGGCGGTGGAGCATTTTCAGGAAAAGACCCAAGCAAAGTGGACAGAAGTGCGGCTTATGCAACACGTCATATTGCTAAAAACTTAGTAGCAGCAGGTGTATGTGAAGAAGTATTAGTGCAGGTTTCTTATGCTATCGGTGTGGCTAAACCTTGCGGAATCTTTGTAGATACGAATGGTACGTCAAAAGTAAACATGACGGATGGTGAGATTGCCAAGGTAGTAGAGAAAGTTTTCGATATGCGTCCTTATGCTATCGAACAACGTTTGAAATTGCGCAATCCGATTTATTCAGAAACAGCTTCTTACGGACACATGGGAAGAAAATCTGAAGTGGTAACCAAAGTATTCAACAAAGGCAAAGACAACGAGAAAAAAGTACAGGTAGAATTATTTACCTGGGAAAAATTAGATTATGTTGATGCCGTTAAAAAAGCATTCAAATTGAAATAATTTTTCATCACATAAATAAAAAAAAGAGCCGGACTATTTCCGGCTCTTTTTTTTTGTCAGCAACTGATTATCTTATGGTTTTAAGCTATTTTCCTGTTTATACTTTTGCATGTATTTTTCATAGAGTTGCTGTTGCCAGTTTTCATTCAAGTTAACTTCTTGCCCATCTATAAATACATGTTCGAGCTGATTGGTTTTCATATCCATCAAATCTCCTTTTGCAATTAATAGTGTCGCATGCTTACCTGCTTCAATAGTGCCCATTTGATTATCGCATTTCAATATTTTTGCAGGGTTATAAGTCAATGCCTTAATCGCATCTTCTTTTTGCAAGCCAAAGGCAACGGCACTACCTGCATTAAACATGATATTGCGGGCATTCCAGTTTTCATATTCATTATTACCAAAACAAAATAAAATACCGGCATCAGCCAAGGCTTTCGGAATTTTATAAATCGAATTTACGTCGTCATCTGCATGCAGCGGAAGCATATGCATTTTATGCAGGATAATCGCACATCCTTTTTCTTTCAGAAAAGAAATAAGATTTTCACAGCCTTTAGCACCAACCAAAACAGGCTTTATGCCATATTTTTCTGCTAATAAAACTGCTGTGATTATTTCTTTTTCTCCGTTAACATGTAAATACAGATTTTTTCTTCCTGAGAATACCTCACGCATAGGCTCTAATGTCAGTACTTGATCATGATGCAACAGGGTATCTGCATAAGCTTTAGCATCGGCTAAAAAAGTTTCTATTTTGTTGTAGGTAGTTGTATAATTTACGTTGAGGCTTCCGTTCCAGCCAGTCAAGGAAGGATAATATAAATGAATACCATCATCAGCCAATTCTACGGCATCTTCCCAATTCCATCCGTTCGTTTTCATTACTGATGAAGAACCGGCTACTAAACCGCCACGAGGACAAACCTGCGCATAAGTAATGCCGTTAAAGAGGTAAGTAGGCAAAACTTTTGAATCGGTATTAAAGGCAATCATCGATCGTATATTCGTATTAATCAGGTTGACTTCGTAATCATCTCTTGTTGGCCGGATGGCCTCCGCTTCCACCAAGCCAACATCTGTATTTGCCAAAATAATGCCGGGATAAATTTGTTTTCCGGTTGCATCAATACGCATATATTTTTTGTCTGCTTCTGATGCAAATTTACCGACACTGATAATCTTGTTTTTCTCAAAAAGAATCACACCATCTTCTATTACTTGACCATTACCCAGATGAATGGTGCCGTGCTGTATGGCATAATTCTGTGCTAAGAGTGTAGCTGTACTTTTAAGCAAGAATAAAAGTGTTAGTATATTATTTAGTATTCGTTTCATCGGTCGAAATTATGAGGTATTTTATTTTTGTCTTTCATGATAAATGCCGGAATCATCACAATGATAATTTTCCTGAAAATATGGTGTTGCCGGTTGCGTTTCTGCTCCGTCTTTTTTAGCCTGTAACATATTCTGTAAAATTCTTGCCTTTTCTTTTCTGATTTGATCCTGCATTTCTTCTTCTTCAGTGATATCAAAATATTTCTTGCCGTCTATGTAAGTTTGTTCAGCTTTAGCATAAACACTTAGAGGATTGTCGCTCCATAATACCAAGTCCGCATCTTTGCCCACTTTGATGCTGCCCATATTTTTGTCGAGATGCAATAATTTAGCCGGATTCAATGTTACCATTTTCCACGCTTCTTCTTCACTTATGCCACCATATTTTACAGCCTTAGCGGCCTCCTGATTGAGCCTTCTGCCCATTTCCACATCGTCAGAATTTATTGCCGTAACGATACCCATCTTTTGCAGCACAGCCGCATTCCACGGAATAGCCTCCATCACTTCGAGTTTATATGCCCACCAGTCGGCAAAGGTAGATGCACCTGCACCGTGTTTTTTCATTTTATCTGCTACTTTATAACCCTCCAGTATATGCGTAAACGTGTTGACTTTAAACTTGAACCTATCAGCCACATTCATCAGCATATTTATTTCCGATTGTACATAAGAATGACAACTGATGAATCTTTTTTTATTTAAGATTTCTGCAATGGCATCCAACTCCAAGTCTTTGCGTACATTCTTTTTTTGGAGATAGGAAGATGCACGAGTAAAATAATCCATATAAACTTGCTCTACACCCATACGGGTTTGCGGAAAGCGTTGATTTTGTTTTTCGCCCCAATTGCTTTGCTTTACATTTTCGCCTAAAGCAAATTTGATAAAACCATCTGCATTTTTAATTTTTAAATCTTCGGGCATATTTCCCCATCTCAGTTTTATGAGAGCAGATTGTCCGCCTATAGGATTGCAGGAACCATGTAATAACTGAGCAGCAACTACTCCACCGGCAAGCTGACGATACATATTAATATCATTACTATTAACGACATCACCTATACGCACTTCTGCCGTTGAAGACTGTGAACATTCGTTTACATTTCCTGAGATACAAATATGAGAATGTTCATCTATAATACCTGAAGTAAGGTGTTTTCCGGTTGCATCTATAACTGTTGCATTATTTTCGTCTGCCTGATTACCGATATAGGTTATTTTTCCGTTCTCTACAACAACATCCATGTTTTTCAGTATGCCTACTGCCTCATTTGTCCAGACGGTTGCATGCTTGAAGATTATTTTCTTTGCCTCCGGTAGCTTCGTATGTCCGTATGCATTAAATGGAAAAACAATCGTGGGCAATTGTTTTTTTGAAGTATCTGTTTTTGCAAACGAAGTGTCTTTTTGTGCTGTAAATGAGAATGGTTTTGCTATCCAGGTAATTGATTTTCCATCGGGCATGAGTGCATTTCCGGAAAATCCAACATTAGATTTCCATCCCAGGAATCTAATTGTTCCTTTGTTATTTTTATCGATATTATCGAATGAAAATGAGATTTGGTTTTCGGTTAAGCTGACATTTAATTTTTGTTGAATAGTATCTGCCTTGATGTATGCCTCATTTTTTGAAGTTGATTTATTAATCGTCAGGGTATCTTTCCTGCTGCCGTAAGACAAAATATATTTCTCATAAATGGAGTCAGTAAAAGGATTAATGATGTGCTGTTCGCCTTGTGTCCAGTTTTGCAAAATATTAAAACCCTCATCAAAGACAGGTTTATCAGTAATAATAAAATTGGCGTATTTTCCTACAGCTAAGGTTCCCAGCAGGCTGTCTGCACCAATTAATTTAGCCGGAGTATACGTTAGTGCTTTAAGAATTTCTTCTTTAGATGCTCCATACTTTATGTATTTACTGAGATTCTTGAAAAAGTCTTTGTTGTTTTTTAGTCCATAAGAAGTAAGCGCAAAGTCGATTTTTTGCTGTTGTAAAAAAGCAAGATTATAAGGAGCATCTTCCCAATGTGCCAATTGCTGCCAACTTAAATCTGATGCAGTGTAAGGATCTTCTGCATCAAAAGGCAGGGGAAGTACGACAGGGATAATGAAGGGAATATGAAGGTTCTTAAGTTCTGCTATACGTTGATATTCATCGCCATTGCCAACATAGATGTAGTTAAACTTAAATTCATCTGCTATTTTTTTTGCACGAAAAACATCTTGCCAGTCGGAAGTATTGAAGAATATTGGCATTTGCTGCAATTTGTTAAATGCATCAAGCGTAATGTTGAATTCTTTTTTTTGTGTCTTATACCATTGCGCATCGTAGTAGGTTTGCCGAAGCAAAGCGATACTGCCCATCAGTGAATTGGGATAATCCTGCTGAGAACTTCCTTTATCAAAGGAATAAAAACCTGCTGCTTGTGGTTGGATAAAAATTTCTTGTTCTTTCTTTTGAGTAGCCAAACTCACCAGTGCCCCGCTTCCTCTTACTATGCCATCCATATTATGCGTCAGCAAAGTACCAAATCCATTTTCCAAATAAGACTGTGCTTGTTTAGTGTCAGTTTTAAAATTTTCGTATGCATTGTATTCTGCCCGTATGGCCTCGTTCCAGTCATACGCACCCTGTTTATCTGACAGAAACTGAGGATAGCCGTTATTTGATTTTAGTGTATTTTGTGTTAGACCGTATTGTGCATACAAATCAATAAAAGACGGGTAAAGATAATTGCCTTTCACATCTATGACAACAGCACCTTTCTCCTCTATAACGCCTTTTGCTATTTTTTTTATCTTGCCATTTTCGATTAGCATACTGCCTTCAAACGGAACACTTTTATAATCGGAAACAATGCGGGCATGAATAAGCAAGAATTTTTCAGGACGTTTATCCGGAGTGCCGTTCACAGGAAATGTTTCCTGGGCAAACAACAAACAGACAAATGCACTCAAAAAGAGCAAAACGGACAATCTCTTCATATTGTGTATTAAAGTTGTAAATTTACATTTTGTGATTGGTTTATAGATTGAAATGTATCAAAAAACATCGTATACTGCCATTGGGCTCATGAGCGGTAGCTCACTTGATGGATTGGACATTTGTGCCGTAACATTTACTATTGATTCAAATGCAGAAAATTCAACTCGACAGACTGACAATTACACACAGCCCACTATTCTTCCTTCAAACATAGAATACAGCATCATTGCTACTGAATGCATAACATTTAATGATGCATTTAAAGAACGGATCAGACTGGTTACTCAAATCAGTGCTTTTGATTTTGCAAAGCTGCATACCGAAATCGGGAAATATTTCGGACAACTTACTGCTGATTTTATTCAGGAATATAAGTTAAACAAAATCGATTTCATTGCCTCTCACGGACAAACCATCTTTCATCAACCTTTATCGGGATTTACTACTCAGCTTGGATGCGGAGCACAAATTGCAGCACAAACGGGTTGCAAAGTTATTTGTGATTTCAGAACATCAGATATTGCCTATGGCGGTCAAGGTGCACCATTAGTGCCGATAGTCGAACAATATTTATTCTCTCAGTACAAGGCATTTCTGAATATCGGTGGCATTTGTAATATTTCTTTACATGGCAAGGATGATGTAATTTCCGGTTATGATATTTGTGCCGGCAATACTTTATTAAATTTTTTTGCAGGAAAAAAGAATATGCAGTATGATGAAAATGGAGTTCTGGCCCGTTCCGGAAAGATACTTCCGGATTTGGTTGATGAATTAAATCAAATTCCTTTTTGCCTGCAGGATGCACCCAAATCACTAGGCAGTGAGCATGTTTATGCAGAATGGATTGCCCGATGTGAAAAATACAATACCGGTATAGAAGATATTTTAGCCAGCTGCGCAGAACATATTGCCATGCAAACAGGCAAAGCACTTCAGCATTTTAACAACGGAAAAGCTGTACTCATCACCGGTGGCGGTGCTTTACATACTTATCTGACAGAACGCATACAGGCACACACTGGATTACAGGTTGTAGTACCTGACTTACCAATTATACAATATAAAGAAGCCTTGTTAATGGCATTTTGCGGGCTATTGCGATACTTAGAAATCCCAAACAGCCTTGCATCAGTAACGGGTGCAAGAAAGAATGTTGCAGGCGGAGCAATTTATTTACCATAAGAAAGCAGGAATACCTGTTAACATAATCAGCATAATTTTTTTATTTTTATTTTTTTTAATGAAATAATCTATTATCTTTATTGGAAATAACCTTTTACCATAAAGATGAAAAACCTTTATACGGAAAAAACCATTGAGAAGAAACGTGAGCTTGAAATCATAGACTATTATAATCAGTGTACAGTTGACTATAAATTAGTCTGGCATCTCAACTCTGAAATGTGCCTGCATTATGGTTATTGGGAAAAGCATACAGCAAGCTTAAGAACGGCTATCAGAAATATGAATTATAAGCTGGCTGAATTTGGAAATATTACTGCAAATAAAAAGATACTGGATGCAGGATGTGGGGCAGGTGGCAGCAGTATTTTTCTGGCTCAACATTATCAAGCGCAAGTTACCGGTATTGCATTACCTGAATTACAAATAGCAGCGTGCAAAGCCAATGCACAAAAGTTCGGCTTGGAGCATGTCTTGCATTTTGATGTTCAGAATTATTGCTGTACAACATTACCCTCGCAATCATTTGATATTGTCTGGGCAATAGAAAGTGTTTGCCATGCAGAAAACAAAGCGCACTTTTTACAAGAAGCATTTCGCTTGCTCAAGCCGGGTGGCACACTGCTCATTGCAGATTTTTTCAAAAACGACAATCCTTCTTCATGGTTGCAAAAAATGGAAAAATCATGGTCAATTCCTTCCTTTGCGAGTATTGATAATTTTAAATCAGAAATGGAAATCATCGGCTTTACTGATATTAAGATTGAGGATAAAAGCAATGCCGTTTATCCGTCAGTAACACGATTATATGCATGCTATTTTCCGGGGATATTGATCAGTAAGACTATGGAATGGCTGGGATTGCGCACAAAAAGACAGACAGAAAACACCCGTTCCTGTTTATATCAATATAAAGCATTTAAAAGTGGAGATTGGAATTATTCATTTATTCGAGCACAGAAGCCGGATGCATAACACTATCCATTTTCAACAATAAATCTGAAATATCCAGCGGCTTAGTTACATATTCATCAAAACCAAGTTTTTTGGCATAATCAATATCTTTTTTTTGAGCATTTGCTGATAAGGCAATAATATGTTGCTTTTTGCCATATATCTTCCGAATCTCCTGCGTAGTTTCGATACCGCTTTTTTTAGGCATATTAATATCCATCAATAAAATATCATATTGACTGGTCTTCAATTTTTCCAGTACTTCTTCGCCGTCAATAGCAAAGTCCATACTGCAATTCAACAACTGATCGTGAATTGCATTTTCAATAATCAAGTGATTCAACACCATATCATCCGCAATTAACAAACTAATGCCATTCAATTTCTTTCTTATCTCAACAAGTTTTGCTTCTGTATCCGGTTCATCAAGTGTTGGGTCATATTCGTATGGAAATTCCACACGAAAAGCAGAGCCTTTATGCATAGTACTTGTAACATAAATTTCACCATCTATCAGTTTCACGATTTTCTTAACGATAGACAAACCCAGCCCTGTTCCTGAAACAGCATTATCATAACTCACACGAAAGAAGTTTTCAAAAATATGCTCCAGTTTATCTTCAGGAATACCGATTCCAGTATCTTTTACCTCAATACAAATTTTCGCATCTTGCATAAAACAATTCAGCCAAATATTGCCGGATTCGGTATATTTAATGGCATTATCAAGCAGATTATTGATAATTTGAGTCAGGCGGGTTTGATCGCACAAGATTAACTTTGGTGTATCCGGATGAATATCTATCGTATACTGAATTGCTTTCTGACCCACTCTGTTCTCAAAATATGTCTCACTGGCATAAATGAGTTTATACAAATCAAAATTGGTTTTGAAGGTATGCAAACGGCCTGTTTCCAAATTGGAAATATCCAGCAAATCGTTGATGATAGAAGTGAGCTGATTGGCATTTTCTACACATTTACTTAAATAGATTTTACTGTTTTCATTTTTTTCATTTTTTTCAACGATATTCAATAATCCTTTGATTATACTGATAGGATTGCGCATTTCGTGGCTGATATTGGCAATGAATATATCTTTAGAATTTTGTGATTCGAGCAATTCTATTTTAGTCTGTTCCAGTTCAAGATTTTTTTGTGTCAAAATTTTTTCTGCTTTATCCCTGGATAAATAAAAGAAGAAGGAGAATAAAAAAATCAATAAATCCAAGCCTTCATACACAAACAAATTAAACAAAGAAATACGAAATGCTGCATCGCTTAAACCTCGCTGATAATTTACCAGCCAAAAAATGATATTGACCGTCAGTGCTAAAAAAAGCCAGCGTATTGCATCTTTGTCTTTAGAAATCAAAAGCGGAACAATCGGAATATAAACGGTCCAGGTCATAACTGAGGAATTAATACCGCCAAATTGGAATGCATTGAAATATACATTTATTACTCCACCAAAAACAAATAGATTGGCCAAAATCCTGTAATTATAATTTCTTTTGAGCAGCGTGGGGAGTAACAAACAGAAGATGCCATAAAGACTGCACTCTACCATACTCCAATAATTATGCATGATAAATCCGGAAACAAAAGCGTATAAAAAAGTAAAAAATGCAGTGAGCTTTGAGAAAAATATCAGTGTTTCCCTTTTGTCTTTACCTTGGGAGATAAGCCTGTCAATAATTGATTCTATATAACTATTTCGCTTTCCCACTATTTCTGAATAAATAAAATACCAGTTTCTTTACCAGTGAACCGTCTGAAAAAGGAACCCAGAGCATACCCTTACTATAATTTTTTTCATCCATTCTTATATGCGATCTGAAAAATAAATATCCTGAAAAATAAATAATTATTATGAGGAAAATGACTATAAAAAACAGAGAATAAAAATAGCTTATACAAAGTAAACTAAATACAGCACTTACAATAGAAAAAATCAGTATCTTCTTTTCCGGTTTAGTCTGCAAGTGTTTGAATAAAATAGTTAGAACAAATGCTGCGGAAACATATCTGAGAACTAACGAAGCTTTGCAAAGAAGTTTATGCAAAGGAGTTCCTGTAGTCATGGCATCTTTGAGTATGGGCAGCTTCTGAAAGTGGGGGAAAATATTATGTTTCGCTATGTATTCAAATATTAGTAATAACGTGGCAAAACCGGCAATCAAAAACAAGCTAAAGAAAATGATAAACAACGGTGTCTTTAAGAACTTGTAAAATGGGTTGATGTATTTCGCAATCTTAGAAAGTTGTAATTTGTCATATTCTCCGCTATCATTATACAAATCAGATCCTTTCACAGTTTGAACAATTGCATTTGCGGCACGTATCCCCGATTCGCATGCGCCTTCCATAGTGGCCAAATCCACTTCGGTACGCACGTAATCTCCGGCAAGAAACATGTTCGGTATACGGGTATAGGTTGACGGTCGGTTGCTATACATATTCACATAATTTACCAATAATTTACTTTCATTATCGCATACAAAAACCTTCTTCTTAGGTTTGCCCCGATGCAAATTCAGCGGATTGTCTGCGCCATCATTTCTTACTTTTTTATAATCGGCATATGCTGTGTCGAATTCTGAATGACGGTTTGTTTCCGTAAGTTCCAAATAATCATTTATCTCTTGTAATGCTTCACTTCTTCTTTCCGTTACAGATTCATCAAGAAAGGTATATTCGTAAATGATATCGTGATCTGTGGGACAACGGTAGCCGCAGATTTCACCATTATCATCTCGTTCAACAATAAATGTAGCAGCTTTAATTTGCTCCCACGCTTCCTTAATAATATCTTCCCTCGTCATTTCAAATACAGAACGCTTATCGCAAAGGTCGCTGTCTTCGTCACAGTTAGACATAATTAATGAAAGAATGCCTTTTACGTCGCCATTGCCAAACTTCTCAGGTTGATATGCAGCAGTCCAAAATTGTTCTTGATGAATACCCGTTATCGCCCATTTTGAATTAATCAAATTAATATGCCCATGCGTAATTTCAACTTTGTTCCTTAAATAAAAAACAATGCCACACATCCAGTCTACACTACCTTTCAAATGCTGGATAAACTTGAGAGATGGATCGGCATGAAAAATATCTGCATCTCTCGAATCAGTCAATAATTTTGCCATTTTTTCAACCGGAATTGCAAACAAGAAAATAGCTTTCATATCAGCATTATGCTTCCATGTATAAGTTTCATCTTGCTTAATTCGTATGCTCTCTATATAATAAAAATCTTCACTCTTATTTTTGGATAATGCAGATTTCTCAAGGTCCACAGTTGGCAATTCCTGATGATAGGTACACTCTATATCCACACATACAGCATTCATTTCAAATTTCACCCCTTCTTTTTCAAGTTGATTTTTCCAAGGCAATAGCCAAGCCTGATTCGTAGGCGCATTGAGTACTCTTCCTGCAGCACCTCCCGGTGCAATCACTTCAAATAACATCTTAGGCAATATCGTACTACCGGTACGCGTGCTGGTTTTTCTGCTCTTTGCCGCAGCAAGACTGCGTGTCAGTCCATCTGCAAAGAATGTTGCATAATCATTACCGTAAGAGGTGTTGCTTGCATTTATAAAATCAAACCAGGACTCGCGTTCAAATTCTTCCTGCTTCCTAAAATGTGATGAAGTAATCATTTTAAACAATGCATACGCAAAATGATTTTTTCCATTATGATTAATATCCAAATAAGCATCTCGTGTAGAACGTATCATTTTCAAAACAGATCCGAAATAATCCCATTGCTCGGTCTTATTCAGTAATAAAATGGGATTTCTGTTTTGGTTTTTGAAGAACGAAAACATATACGTACTGGTTTGTACCAGATTATCAAATACACTTTTATTTTTTTTATTTCCCGGATTATCTGCGGGAATTTCTTTTAATACTTGATCGATATTGGAATAGAAACCCGGAAAAAAACGAAAGCCATGTTCAGCCGGAAGGAAATTATGTCTGTCACTTTCCTGAAAATTATTTTCTTTGTGTTCAATACTCCTTGCTTTTCCACCTATATATTTAGGATCTTTTTCAAATACCGTGATATTAAAGACCGGTTTGCCGTCTATCTTCTTTTTGCTTAGTTCGTGCGCTGCAGTCATACCAGCCACGCCGCCACCGATAATATAAATGTTTATCAGTTTATTCGTTGTCATAATTTTATGTTTTTATTTAAATAAATATAGTATATTTACTCCATAAACCGTATGGCTGGTGAAATAAAAAACCGGATTATTGACTTTTTAAAGGATTTTGAACCCTCTCGCAGGGAGCGATATATTTTAGGTATTGCAGATTTTTCAGAGAAATTAAGTCAGCTTACCGTAGCCTTAAAAAATGAAGAAGAAGGGCAAATCCGGTTTCTTCTTCACTCATTGAAACCATTAAGCCAGTTGCTTAATTTATCGGAATTAAACCGGCTTTTGCATTCCATTTCTAAAGACCATAACGCTGATTATTCAGATATTATACTTCTCCTGGAAAGTCAAATACAAGAAATTGACACAACCTTAAACAGTCTGCATTAGCATCTTCTTGTATTAGCCAATAATCTTTTACCTTTGCACCATGATTTTGGTAACTGGAGCATCCGGATTCTTGGGCGGTGAATTGGTAAAACAATTAGTATCTCAAGGTGAACAAGTGCGTATTATTAAACGTAAGCATTCCGATTTATCGCATTTACAGGCTTTCCAAAACAAACTGGAAATTACAGAGGGTGATATTTTAGATATTCCATCCTTAGAAGCAGCCTGTGAAGGTATAGATAAAATTTATCATTCTGCCGCAGTTATCGGTTACGATGCATCTTGCTATGACAAGATGTATAAGACAAATATTGAAGGCACGGCAAATGTAGTCAATATTGCCATGTATAAGAAGGTAAAGAAAATTGTACATATCAGCTCTGTTGCAGCCATTGGCGGCAAGCCGGATGTCGATATTGATGAGGAAACCAAGTGGGAAAAAAACGAATGGACTACTCACTATGGCATCACGAAGATGCTGGCAGAACGCGAAATCTGGCGCGGTATTCAGGAAGGTCTGGATGCTGTAATTGGCAATCCCGGTATTATCATTGGTGTGGG
>CAYVGM010000032.1:0-3500 GCA_964451125.1 uncultured Chitinophagales bacterium | reverse complement strand
CCGGAAAGTTTTTTGTTTTCTTAGATGCCATGATGAGTACTTTTTCTTCTCGCAAGCGAGGGCTAACCAAAGAAAATCTTAAAATTGCCATGGAAAATTTTCACTATAAAAATGACAAATTTGTCAATCAGTTTTCATTTACATATACCCCGATAGATGTTACAATCAATAATATTGCAAAACACATAAAACAATAAAATGGATTTCTTACACCAAGAAAATAAAAATAAAATCTTAGGAATATGGTATATGGTGGGTGTTGGAATGCTGCTGGGTCAAATTTTATTAGGCGGCATCACCCGGCTTACGGGCAGCGGGCTTTCTATTACAGAGTGGAAAGCGATACTGGGATTTATTCCTCCGATGAATGAACAAGCCTGGAATTTGGCATTTATCAAATATCAGCAGTTCGGACAATTTAAATTGGTCAACACATCGATGACACTTGAACAGTTTAAACACATCTACTTCTGGGAATGGTTTCATCGTTTATGGGGACGACTTATTGGCATTGCAGCTCTTATCCCTTTAATCTTTTTTGCAATAAAAAAGTTAGTAGACAAACAGGATATTTTCAAAATTGTCATTGCAATAGTGTTGGGTGGAGTAGCCGGCATAGTTGGCTGGATTATGGTGCAAAGCGGACTAAAACAAAATACGGTATTGGTGAATCCTGTCAACCTGATGTCGCATATAGTAGTGGCCACAATAATTGTAGCTTATGTATTGTACACCGGTTTGGGTTATTTATATCCCAATAGAGATAAAAATGATAACAAGAATAAGCGCATTTATTTTCTGCTATTGATACTACTTGTGTTTATACAGATTGCACTGGGAGCATTGGTAGCGGGGTCAAAGGCAGCACTTATTTGTACGACATTTCCTGACATGAACGGACAACTTTATCCAGCTGAAATCAACTTTGCCAATACGGATGTGTATGAATATTCGACTAAATTACTATTTCAGTTTCTGCACCGCACCAATGCATATTTGATTTTTATTTGGGTAATCATCCTTTTCTTTATGACAAAAAAATGGAATAACCTTTTTGAGTTTCAACGTACCCGATGGCTACTCCTCATTATGGTAGGTATACAACTATTGCTTGGTATTTTCACATTACTTAATTCACAAGGCAGTATTCCGGTTGTACTGGGCGTATTGCATCAGCTGGGAGCATTCCTGTTGCTTATTTTTTCAATAGAAGGATTTTATTTTATTTCGTATAAAGGGAAAGAACAAAAAGTAGTTTAATCACTCTACTTACTTTAACTTGAACACAGCAAACAGGATATGAAAATTAAAATTGCACATATCAGCAACTTGTCAGATGCTCGTTTTTTCAGTGCATTTGGTGTAGATTATTTTGGCTTCAGTTTGGATAGTTTAAATCCTAATGTTGTTACTGTAAATGAGGTGAAAGATATTACTCAGTGGTTGTATAAACCCATACTGGTTGGCGAATTCGGCATACATCAAAATCAAACTGAAATTGCTTTCTTAGCACATCAACTTTCTCTGCAAGAAATACAAATTCCGTTTGCGCATCCGGATAAAGATTTGATGGATTTTTCCAAATTTATACAAATTGATTATAACGAAATTCAAAAGGTAACCGGATCAGCAGATTATTTTATTTTATCGCTAAATAATAAACAATTAGCAGACAAGGCTGTATTGGATTTTATACAGCAAAACAAGGTTTTTTTGGAAGCTCCCGCAGTACCCGAAATGCTGAATGCATGGTTAACTATTGTTCGTCCTTATGGCATTCAGATTGGCTGTCAAAAAGAGGCCGGAAACAGCAACCTTATTACAGACTATTACGCTGAGGTTTTGGAAATTATTGAGCAACACACCACTTAAAAAACGTATTTTTATGCGTATGTCAACTCCAAACCGAGGCAGTATTTTTTTGTTAACCATAGTGCTTTTTGTCTTTTTTTGGATATATAATTTCCCGTTTTTTTGGAAACTGCCTCCGCAAGGCTCGCATATTTGGCGGCAGTCGGATTGTATGGCGATGGTCAATAATTACAAAGAAAACAAGCTGCCATTTTTTCAGCCCGAAACGTATAATCTGCAATCGGAGCAAGGGAAATGCGCCGGTGAGTTTCCGATATTATATTATATCGCCGCAAAATTTTCCGACCCAACTTATGCCCTGCGTGTGATAGATAGTTTCATTTTTATACTGGGTATTTTTGCGGTATTTTTTATTGCATTTTATTTTTTACAGGATGAATTGCTTGCTTTGCTTCCATCCTTACTCTTGTTTACTTCGCCACTATTAGTTTTTTATGGCAATAATTTTTTGTCTGATGTTCCGGCATTGAGTTTTGCTTATATCGGGTGGGCTTTATTTTTTTATAGTCAAAGTAAAGATTCAAAACTATTACTCTTATTAGCATTATCAGCATTCTCATTTTCTGTTTTATTTAAAGCCAGCCAGCTATTCAACTTTGCCATCTTGTTTATCTATTTATTTGCTTACAAAAAAGAAGCTAAATTCAGCAGTCTTATTAGTTTGAGCTTGTTTGCGCTGATTCCTGTTGCATGGTATGCTTATGCAAAATGGTATAATGCACAGCACCACGACACGTATTATTTTCTGGGTATTTATCCCATTTGGAAACTCCGTTGGAACGAGATTGGATTATGTCTCTGGCGCATGACGATGTCTTGGGGTAAGAATTATTTTTGGCCTACAACTTCTGTTTTATTGATAGTAGCAAGTGCTTTGTTATGGAAGCATAAAAATAAATTACATCCGGAATTAAGGCTATTGTTGCTCTATTCATTTTTGTTTACCGCTCTTTATATCTTGCTTTATTTCCAGCGCATGATCAGACATGAATATTACTATGTTGCTTTTTATGTGTTTGTTTTATTTTTCTTAATCTCCTTGCTCCTGCTTTATAAAAAATTTTATGCCGAAAATATTTTTTCGCATACAGCTTTATTTCTTTTTCTAATTCCCAATCTTGTTTTTTGCAGGTATTTCCTGCACGAAAAAATCAAAGACAATACCCCAAATGCAACTTTATCTTCTATGGAATTTCAGGATTTCCTAGAAAAAAATGGGGTTACTAAAGAAAAAACAGTTTTGGTATTGCCCGACATCTCTACCAATATTACACTCAATCAAATTCACCGAAAAGGTTATACTGCTTATAATCATACAGATGAAGTTTTGAAACAGCACAATGCAGATTTTCTTCTTTTAGGTGATAGCTCCTTAATTACGAACATGCGTAAATATATAGCAACAGATACAGCTGCCACATACAGAGAAATGTTTATATACAGGCTAAAAAAGGAATAATCCGGCTTACCAGATGCGGTATCCATTTTCTGCACGTCATCTCGAACGTAGTGAGAGATCCCAGTTTGTATGCGGATGTCCAATGCAAAGAGATTCCTCACTACTTTCGGAATGACATGTGCCGAGTTGTATGGGATTCCTCTCTGTCTGTTCGCTTCGCAACAGGCGG
>CAYVGM010000031.1:3285-17273 GCA_964451125.1 uncultured Chitinophagales bacterium | reverse complement strand
ATACAGGATTCCAAATGGCTAAAGGTGATTTTGTAACCTTGCTTGATTCGGATGATTATCTGTACCCTAATCATTTATCTTCAGCAGTATCTTTTATCACCCAACATCCCGATGCGGAAATTATTCGTTTTAAATATGATATAATTGACAAAAAAAAGAACTCGCTTACCACAGCCAATATTCCAGATAGCATTAACGAAGCTATGATTCAAGGAAACTATTTGGGATGTTCAGGTATATTACTTTCAAGAAATATCATTGTCAACCACCGCTTTAATAATGATCTATCCCTATCAGGGTCTGAAGATTATGAGCTCTGGCTGCGCCTTTCTGCCAGGTATCCAATATATACTTCTGATACCATTACCAGCACGTTGAATGCACATGCAGAAAGAAGTGTGATATATAATATTCAGGAAACATCATTGGTTAACAGAATTGAACTACTGATTAAATATTCTTTTGAAGATAAAGAAGTGATGCGCATTTACGGAAAACAAAAAAATGATTTTGTTTCTAAATGTTTGTTATATGTTTCGCTGCACCTGGCTATAGCTCAATATAGAAAGTCATCGTTGAGATATCTTTATAAGGCATTACAAAGCAAACCCGATTCATTATTTGATATTCGTGTATTAGGTATTTTGAAAACATTGTTGCTGAATGGAAGTGGAAGTATCGCAAATTAATTAAATCATTCATAACTGGACTAGCAAATTTTTGATAGAAATTTGTGTATTTTTATTACGCAACAATAGTTTAATCTCATGCAACAGAAGAAAAATCTAACATATATTATAAGTAATATTAGTAAGGTTGTTGTCTTTGAATGGATAGCACAAACTTATGATAAAGAAAAATTTACGCTCTCCTTTATTTTCTTAAATAATACACCAACAGAAATACAACAATATTTAGAGCAACATAATTTTAGTTGCTTTCATATCCACTATAAATCAAAAAGGGATTTAGTTACTGCTATATATAAAACGATTAAGATTTTAAAAAAACAAAAGACAGATATTTTGCATGCGCACTTAGTTGATGCTTCATTAGTTGGATTAGTGGCAGCAAGAATATTATTTATACCTAAAAGAATACACACCCGTCATCATGCCATTATTCATCACGATCACTTTAAGAAAGGAGTGCTAATAGATAATTTCATTAATCTCATCTCTACTGATATAATAGTTATAAGTAAGAATGTACAAGCAATTGTACAAGAAAAAGAAAAATTCCATAACGGAAAGGTTCATCTTGTTTATCATGGATTTGATTTAGATGCATTTAATTATGTACAATCACAGAGGATAGAACAGATTAAAGATAAGTATAAACTTTCCGGGTATCCTATAGTTGGAGTAATTTCCAGATTTCTAAAATTAAAAGGAATTGAGTATATAGCAGATGCATTCATAAGACTTTTACAAGACTATCCGGATGCTAAACTAACGATAGCGAACGCAAAAGGACCTGATGCTGAATATGTCAAATCATATTTATCAAAAATTCCGCAAGAGCATTTAATAGAGATAATATATGAAAAGGATATGCCGGCATATTATAAAAATATGGATGTCTTTGTACATGTACCCATTGACCCCAAAAGTGAAGCATTTGGGCAAATTTATGTGGAAGCCATGGCAGCAGGAATCCCGGGTGTCTATACACGTTCAGGAGTAGCTACCGAGTATATAGAAAACGATAAGAATGCATTAGTTGTAGATTATAAAAATGCCGATGAGATATATGCTGCAATAAAAAACTATTTAAGTCATAAGGAGTTAAAAGATGAGATTGTAAGTCGGGCTAAAGCGGATGTATATCGCCTGTTCAGTTTAGAAAAGATGAACGAGGAACTAAAAAAAATATACCTTTCATGAGTATCTTAAGAAAGCTGGTAAAATCTTTTTTTTCGGTTAAACTATTCAAGCCGCTTTTAAAAGATAAGATTTTTATATTCTGCTACCATGATATATCTGATGAAAACCAATTCCAGCATTCGCAATATTATTCTACGACAGTAAGTGCTTTTAAAGAACAAATCGAATTCATAAAAGAAAACTTTGAGATAATTGCAATAGATAAATTGTGCCAACAGGAGGAATTAAAGAGAGGCGTGAGTTATGCAGTTATTACATTTGATGATGGCTTTGAAAGTGTAATCCAAAATGCATATCCGTTTCTGAAATTACAAAATATACCATTTACAGTCTTTATCAATAAATGTGCAGTATTGCATAATCAGATTTGGTTTAGTGATTTGGTATTGCATGCAGGTGATCGTGATTTTTTGGAGAAATTTTACAATCAATATTTTAATCTAAAGAAAGAAGATGTAAAAACAAAATTTATAAATGGTGATCTAATGCAGGCTGTATTGCATGTAAATTTTGATGATTTCAATATTGAGAAAATTGAATACACTGCGAAAGTTTATGCTGACCTGGAACAATTGAAGTTGTGGAAAGAAAATGAGGCATTGCTTACTTATGGCAATCACACAGAAAACCACTACAACCTCGGAAATTGTAGTATTGAAATACAGCATTCAGAAATAATGCAGAATCAACTTTTTATCCAGCAACTGCAAAGTAGTGAGAAAATCTATTTGGCTTTTCCTTTTGGTAAAAAGCAACATTATACTAAACAATTACTCAATTGGCTAAAAAAAAATAAAATCCTTTGTTTTACTACCAATCCTACTTATCTTGCCTTAAACAAAGATTATTTTGAAGATGCTATACCTAGAATTCCCATAGCTAAACAGTCGTTGAAAGAAATTATTTTTATGATTAATCGTACCTTGTTAAAAAAAATAGATTTATGAGCATTTCAAAATCTGAAACATTATCACAGAAAGTAGAATTAATAAACTTAAACCGTTTTGAGGATATTTTTGAAAAGTGTTTCGGTTTTATGCCTCCTAAAGGTTATTTTGAATGGAAATATGCACAAAATCCAGCCGGAAAATTAATTGCCTTTGAAGAAATAAATAAAAATACTGGAGAAGTTGGAGCATTTTATGGCATAACACCTGAAGAATATTTAATAAATGGCGAACCCAAGTTGATTTATCAATCTATGGATACCATGACGCACCCAAACTACAGAAACAGAGGTCTGTTTATAAAACTAGCAAAGGAAACATATAATCATGCGTATAATGTAAATAAGCATCTGGAACTGATTGGAATACCCGGTTCAAATTCTTACCACGGTTTTGTAAAAAAATTAGAATGGAAAAATCCGGTCAATTTTCATTACATTTTTCAACATAGAAGTATAATAAAAGGATTGAGTCTATTCGCTTCCAAAAAGATTGAACTCGAAAAAATCACAATGTTTGATTCAGAAATAGATTTGTTCTTTCAAAACAGAGTACTAAACAAAACGATTGTAAAAGTTTACAACAAAGAAGTTCTAAACTGGAAAATAACCCAACACCCATACAATAAATATGTCAGTTACAAAATCAGATTAAATAGCGAATTGATTGGTTTGGTTGTCTTGCAAATAGAAAGAGATAATATGAAAATTGTGTTTATTGACTTCTTGGATAAAAAAAGCAGAGGGTTTCTTAAAAATGTTATCTGTCAGTTAGCCGGAATACATGATTTCAAATTCATCTACACTTGGGATTCTACAGATATTGAGATGGCGAAACATTTTAAAGCGGCAGCCTTTATCAAGAATCCTTTTTCAAAAGGACTCTTTAGTTACAAGGTACCATTAATACTGCTTTCAAAAAATGAAGATTTGTCGTTTAAATCAATTTGGGAAAACTCGGATAATTTTGAACTTCAGCCCGTCATACAAGACTAAAAAACGAAGCCTCTTTATTAGCTGAATTCATAGTATCTTTGTGGTTCAAACATGTCAACTAGTCCCGCAATATCTTTTTCCATCATTGTACCCACCTACAATAGGGGACATTTGCTTAAGCAAACCTTGCAGAGTGCTTTGCAGTTAGATTATGACCATTACGAAATTATTGTAGTTGACGACGGGAGTACCGACAATACCGAAGAAATTATGCGTACATTCTCAAATGATAAGGTAATATACTATAAGAAACAAAATGAAGAACGTGCAGCTGCCCGAAATTTTGGCGTAGCGCATGCCGGTGGAACTTATGTTTGTTTTCTTGATTCAGATGATTTTTTGTATCCGCATCACTTAAATACTGCCCGAGATTATATACTCCAACATCAGCAACCGGAAGTATTTCATCTCAACTATGATCTTGTGGATGAACATAAAAATATTATCAGAAAAGGAGAAATATTCATTGGTGAAAATGCCATTAATAAATGCATTATTAAAGGGAATTGCCTGAGCTGTAACGGGGTTTTTATTCGTAAAGATATAGCCTTAAGTTTTCCCTTTAATACTGATAGGGCATTGTCAGCTTCTGAAGATTACGAACTTTGGTTGCGCTTGGCGTCGCGTTTTATTATCGGTTATTCCAATGTCATCACTTCTTCCATACTCAGTCATGATGAAAGAAGTGTGGTTACACTTTCGAAAGAGAAAATGATAGCACGTATCAATAAACTTATACAATATGCTTTCGCTGATAAGCTCAATAAGAAAGTTTATGCCGATAAGCTAACTATGTTCCAGTCACAATGTATGCTGTATTTGTCATTACATTTGGCTATTGCAAAAGAAAGAACTGCTTCTTTGCAGTATTTATTCTCTGCTATAAAATTGCGCCCATTGGCTGTATTTGACCGCAGATTTTTAGGGATAATGAAAACACTCATCGTAAATATTTAGCATGAAGAATATAATAGATTACCGGAATAAAATATTAGTAACAGGCGGAGCAGGAAACGTGGGAAGTTCATTGGCAGAAAAACTCATCAGTAATGAGAATAATTACGTAGTAATCGTAGATGATCTTACTACAGGAAAAGCAGAAAAACTGCCAATTTCAGCTACGAATGCGAAATTTATTAAAGCAGATGTCAATAATTATAATGAAATAGCAGCCATCATGCTCGCATTTCGTTTTGATTATGTATTTCACTATGCAGCTGTAGTTGGAGTACAACGTACGTTGAACAATCCCGTAAAAGTTCTGGAAGATATAAATGGAATAAAAAACATTCTGGAACTCTCAAAAAATACGGGTGTTAAAAGAGTCTTCTACT
The DNA here is from genome assembly GCA_964451125.1 of uncultured Chitinophagales bacterium. Classification (GTDB taxonomy): domain Bacteria; phylum Bacteroidota; class Bacteroidia; order Chitinophagales; family JADIYW01; genus JADJSS01. Next base: position 12,111 of record CAYVGM010000031.1, on the reverse strand, counting down.
CTTCTTCATCAGAAGTATATGGCGAGCCGGTAGAATTTCCGCAAAATGAAGATACTACACCACTCAACTCCAAACTGCCTTATGCTATTGTAAAAAATGTAGGAGAGGCCTTTTTGCGCTCTTATCAGCGTGAATATAATTTGGATTTTACCATCTTTCGTTTCTTTAATACTTATGGCCCGCGTCAGTCGGATGACTTTGTTATTGCTAAATTTATCAAAAGAGCATTAAAAAACGAAGATATAACCATATATGGAGATGGGACACAAACCCGAACCTTCTGTTATATTGATGACAATATAGATGCCACAGTAGCCGCCTTTGAAAAAGATTTGTTTGTAAATGATACAATTAATATTGGCAATAATAATGAAACAAGTATACTCGATTTGGCCAAGACTGTTATCCGGCTTACTGATTCAAAATCGACAATTGTACATCTGCCGGCTCTTACCGAAGGAGATATGACTCGCCGTTTACCCGATATATCCAAGATGAAAGTATTATTAGGAAGAGAGTTAACCTCATTAGAGCAAGGAATAATAAATATTTTACAAACCGGATTGTTTTAAAAATTATATCTTTATCAGGTTATAAATTATGTGCGGAATAGCAGGATATATCTCTGTAAACAACTCTTTGGAAAAATCAGCGTTTGCTGAAGCGCTACAGCAATTAAATCACCGGGGTCCTGATGCCGAAGGAATGTTTGTTTCTGATGACGCAAAGGTTATTTTAGGACATAAACGTCTAAGTATATTGGATTTATCCAGTGCCGCCAATCAACCTTTCTTTTCAGCTTGCGGAAGATATTGTATCGTTTATAATGGTGAAATATATAATTATAATGAAATCAGAGACACCTTAGGCTTACAAACTAAGACAAGCGGTGATACAGAAGTAGTAATTGAAGCATTTGCTAAAGTTGGTGTCGATGCTTTCAAATTGCTCAATGGCATGTTTGCCTTTGCCATTTATGATTTACAAGATAAAAAGCTTTACTTAGCACGAGATCGGTTTGGTATAAAACCGCTTTTTCTCTATCAAGATAATGATTGTATAGCTTTTGCATCAGAGCTAAAGTTTTTTAAGAAAATAAGCAGCTTAAACTTAAAAATTGATTATTCTGCACTGCCCGAATTTTTACATATTGGATTTATTGCGCAACCAAGAACGATTTACCGGAATATCATCAAGTTTCCTTCAGCATCTTATGCCATTGTACACCGGCAAAATAATCTGGCAGTTGATAAATTTACTTTCTGGACGATAAATGAAGCAGTTCGAGGCAATACTTATAGTGATGTAAACGAAGTAAAATCAACGGTTAAAGAGTTGCTTGTGAAATCTGTAGAAAAACAATTAGTCAGTGATGTTCCCATTGGTACTTTTTTAAGTGGAGGTATTGACTCAAGCTTGATAACGGCCATAGCTGCAAGAATTAAACAAGATAAAATTAAGACTTTTAGCATCGGATATAATTTCTCAAAGTATGACGAATCTGAATATGCCGAGAAAGTTGCTAAAGCCATAGGTACGGAACATTATGCTTTTCATGTTTCTGAAGATGAGGTAGAAGAAATCCTGTCAGATATAATATTTCAGGTGGATGAGCCCTTTGCCGACTCATCTTTGTATCCAACAGAGTTGGTATCTAAATTAGCTCGTAATCATGTAACCGTTTCGCTCTCGGGAGATGGTGGAGATGAGCTTTTCTTGGGATATGGCATGTATAACTGGGCGGAGAGATTGGCACATCCTATCGTGCAAACCTTTCGTACTCCCGTATACTGGGCTACACGATATGCAGATAATGTTTACAAACGCGGAGGTTTATTGTTAAATTATCCGGGACTTAATCATATCAGAAGTCATATTTTTTCGCAAGAGCAATATTATCATTCCGATCAGGAATTGAGAAAACTATTGTTAGATGACGAATTCTCATTTGATTCAATTAATCCCCTGTCTTCAATACTGCCTCGTCGATTATCGCCTAAAGAGTGCCAGTCTCTGTGGGATATAAAATACTATCTGAAAGACGATTTGCTGGTAAAAGTTGATCGTGCTTCTATGAAATATTCTCTCGAAAGCAGAGTGCCTTATTTAGACAATAATCTGTTCGACTATGCAATAAATATTGATGCTTCTTTGAGATATAAAGGAGGCATTTCTAAATATTTACTTAAAGAAGTATTATACGAATATTTACCCAAGGAATTATTTTCAAGGCCAAAATGGGGTTTTTCTATACCACTGTCTGAGTGGATGAAAGGTCGATATCGCTGGTTAATGGATAAATATCTCAACCCTACAATCATCAACCGATATGATATAATGAGCAATATTCATGTACAGCAACTGAAACAGCGTTTCTTAGCCGGAGAAGAGTATCTTTATGTCCGACTGTGGACAATTATTATTCTGCATTGGTGGTTGGAAGAAAATGCGTAACTTTAGCATGCTAAACACTACTAATTATTAGATTATTTTCAGCTAAGGTGGCAGGTAATTCAGCTATACTTTATACTTCTTATGATGGCATGACAGATGCTCTTGGTCAATCACAAGCATTGCCCTATTTAACAGGGTTATCAAAAGACTACGGCTATATTTTTCATCTTATAAGTTGTGAAAAACCAATAAGGTTTTCAGAAAGCAAAGCTAAAATTCAAGAAATTACTTCGGCAGCAGGTATTACCTGGCATCCGATGTCGTACACCAAAAAACCACCTATACTCTCCACAGTTTATGATTTAATAAGGATGTATTTTTTGGCAAAAAAGATTGTAAAGGAAAATCAAATTAAATTGGTTCATAGTCGATCCATTGTATCTGCAATTGTGGGTTACAAAATTGCAAAAAAATACGGACTGAAATTTATTTATGACATGCGTGGGTTTTACGCCGATGAGCGCGTAGATGGCAACTTATGGAATCTCAAGAACCCACTCTACAAATGGATATATACCTATTTTAAAAGCTGGGAAACAAAATGTATTAACGAAAGCGATTATTCAGTTTGTTTGACGCATGCCGGCAAATCTGCTTTGTATCATTGGAAGGATGTGCGGCCAGATGCTAAGATAGATGTAATTCCTTGTTGCTCAGACTTGGCGTTATTCAATCCGGAAAAGACAGACGCGAAAAAGGCACAAGCATATAAACAGGCTTTAGGAATTACTGAGCACAGTGTCGTTATGAGCTATCTGGGCTCATTAGGGACATGGTATCTCTTGGATGAAATGTTACTGTATTTCAAAAGTTTTTTAGCTAAAAATCCAGATGCAGTTTTCTTGTTTATAAATAAGGATGACAAAAATTATATTGAAAACAGAGCAGATTACTTTGGAATAAAAGATAAAATACGAATACAGCCGGCATATAGAGAAGAAGTACCGGTGTTACTTTCATTAAGCAAATATGCAATATTCTTTATTAAACCAAGTTATTCTAAAATAGCCTCTTCTCCTACAAAACAAGGCGAAATCATGGCCATGGGTATTCCCATTATTTGTAATGATGGAGTAGGAGATACTTCTGCAATTGTAAATGCTTATCATGCAGGTGAAGTTATTACTAATCTCGATTGCATACATTTTGATGAAGATGTTGCAAAATTGACTACCGCAAATTTTGATAAGGAGCAAATAAAAAAAGGAGCACAGGAAATATTCTCATTGCAAAATGGAGTAATGCAATATGCTAATCTATATAATATAGTATTAAAGGAATTATAATGACTGAGTTAAGGAATAGAATATACAAAACTTTGAGTACCAAACAGTATACATGGGTGCTGGTAGGGGTGAATGTAATAATTACAGCCATGATGATTTATTTGCAGCGTAATGATATTTCACAAGACCATTTTACGTATATGTATTATATAAAAGGGATAGAGCAGGGCCGATATACATACTGGTGGAATATTGCTAATTATGTACCGGATACTTTCAGAAATCCCGGCTATCCGTTTTTTCTCTATCTGGTTTCAAGAATATCAGATAACAGATGGATATTCGTTATCGCCCAAACATTATTATACTTTGTTTCTATTTATTACCTTTTAAAAATAATAGAAGTATTATTTCCAAGAGAGAAACGAGTAATTCAAAATATTTTTCTTACCATCTTGGCATATTCTATAGTAGTGCCTTATTATATTTCTCTTATATTTCCAGAAATCGCTATGCTGTTTTTGATAGTATTTACTACTTACTATTTATTGACTTTCAATAATGAAAAGTGGCATGGATATGTTGTATTAGGATTATTATATGGCATCATGTTTCAATTTAGGCCAGTTGTATTATTTTTACCATTTGTAATAATATTCTACTTAATACTGATAAATAAATTCAAGTATATTTACAAATACATTTTACTCTTGTTTGTTTTAATAGTTTCATTACTTCCTTATGGCTTTTGGAATTTTAAACAACATGGCATCTTTTCGATTACTCCATTAGAAGGTGGAGGTGGTGTTATGTACTTGGGGTACTGGAGTTATAAAATGCCTGGTTATGCAGAAACTAGATATTGGCATAACGTAAGTGACAGAAATCTTATAAGCTTCACTAAGGATGAGGATGTCTTAAATAATATCAAAGCATTTAATAAAGAATGGGACTATATCGACTCATCTTGTGCTAAGTACTTAACAGTACAAGATAGTATGAATTTAAAAATAATGGAAGGCTATGATGGAATGTTATTCTTAACATACAATGGTAGGTATACTTATGAAAGAGAAAAATTGCTGAAAAGTTTAGCCATTCGTCATTATTTAGATGACCCCTTATATACATTTAAAATAAAATTATTTTCACTATTTCGTTTGTGGTTTGCAGGTTTAGATAAGAATTACTTATTACACAAATCTAATATTGCGGCATTTAACTTAGAAGTATTACCATTTATAATTACCTTCCCACCGTTTTCATTGTTCATATTATTACTTCCCTATGCAATGTTTAAGCGTAAAATTAATTTTAAGGAAATAACTTTACTCCTTATATTAATGTCTTATTTTGGTGTCTTACACTTGCCCTTTGTTTTACAATCCAGATACACTATCCCTGTGAGACCATTCATGTATATGCTGGTAAGTGTTGCTATTTGCAGAATCTTCTTCAAAGCTGAGAAGGAGCATGCTTGAGTATTAATTTTTTCGTTCTTAATTCAGGAGATAAGTATATACTGACAAATTCTGTTTCAAGATGGTATCTGTCCCGCATAAATTTAATATAAGTGTTCTCAAATGACACGTCATCATTTATAAAAAACACATCTTTTCTATTTAACAGATCTATTGTTAGATTTGTCAATTGATACTGCTTCAAATAAATCTTAAAATCCGGCGAAAGGTTTATCCAACCATAGATAATTAGGTTATTATAATTATACGTGCTGTCAGTTGAAACCAAACTGTTCATATAATTGAGCTTTATTGTTTGAGGATTAGCAATAAATAGATATTCTGGATGGCTGTTTATTGCAGTTCTAATTTTATTAAATTGAATATGCTCCTGCTTGTGCTGGACAGAAAGAATCACAAGCTTATATGTTTTATAAGTACAAAGAGTTGCCATAAGCAAATAGAAAGAATATCTAATCGACTTTTTCAATGTAGAAGTAATAAAAATGTGAAACTGAATAAATGCAAAGAATAAAAGGATTGGAAGTACCAAACGTTTGGGTGTTCTGTAAAATATACTTAGATATATAAAGAAACTAATCAAGATGATTAGATTGTAAAATAAATAGCGCCTGTATTTCTTATTGCATAAGCTACTGACTAAGTATGTCAATCCATATAGCAAGAAACCATATCTTTCATCTAAAACTAGCCGAACTAAATTTTTTGTAATTAGACTAATATCTAAATTAATTTTAAACATCTTACTTGTTTCTGCCAACAGGTTTCCTTCTAAATATAAGTCGTCAGCACAAAACCAATGTTGTAATAGCTCTACATAAGAGGGTATAAATTGAGATGATAAATAATAGTAGCTGGGTCTGGCGCAGACCAAATCAAGAACTCTTATTTTTTCAAAAGTTGTATTTTGTAAATAAGGAGGATTGAATATTTCAGTTAAGTAAATGATCACAAAAATGCTAAGCAGAATTAAAGAAGATGAAATTAATTTCTTCTTATTCAATTCAGGGATTGCCCATAAAGGGAGAAAAAATATGAAGAAAACAATCCCACTTTCTTTCCGCCACAGCAGAGCAATTGCAAATAGACAAGAGTATAAAATTGTTTTCTGTTTTTCTTCAACTAAGATGAGATAGAGTGTAGATAGGGCCAATAGCAAGGATACCGACGTGAATTCAAGTTCTAAATAAAAGTAGAGGAAAAAGCCCAGAAAGATAAAGATAGCTATAAGCAGAGATTCAAAAATCGTTCTTACACGGCTGTAGTGTGTGAAAACGATAAGCAAGAGGATGATATTTAAAATTAATGTAGCATATAACAATAGACTATATGCATTTATAACGAAAGGCAGAATCCTGTTGAGTTTGTTAATGAATTGCCCTAATGTATGATGTATGAGTATTAGGTTGCAGCTTTGAAATTTAATGCCAGTTACATTTGAAAATAATAACATGAGCTGGTCATCATTGTTATTAAATGATAAGCTAAAAATAAAAAAAGGAAACACAGCCAGTACGATTACAGCAGGTAAGACATATTTAGTATATTTACAATTCATTAGAGGGGCTAAATTGGGAATTTGAATATCTTACATTATACAGGAGAATATACACAGTTTTTGTACTTAAGGGATCTGCTCTTAGGTCCCCTTTTTTTCTTAATAATTCTGTTAGTAGCACAAAGGTATGTAAAATTAAAATCAGATGATATTTATACAAAATATTTTGTCTTAGGGTTGTCAATCCGATTGTGTTCAGCTGTCTTATTGGCACTAATATACCAGTTCTACTATAAGGGGGGGGATACATGTACTTATTTTCAGTATGAAACCAAGCTTAGAAGTATTCTTTTAGAATCTTCTTCTGCATACTTTAATCTTGCATTTTCACCAAATTATTCAAATTTTTATGCAGATCAATACTTCGGATCAGGTGCTGCATTCTTTGCAAGTGACAGTGCACGACTGATAATTAGGATAGCCCACATATTAGGGCTATTTACATTTAATTCGTATATTCTGATTTCATTTTCTTTTACAATATTTTGTTACTACGGTTGTTGGAAAATGTTTAAAGTATTTAGGGAGTTATACCCCCATCTCGAGAAACAAATTGCTGTTTCCTGCTTGTTTCTGCCAAGTGTTTGTTTTTGGGGTAGTGGGATATTAAAAGACCCTATTTGCATGGGTGCCATTGGTTTACTGACCTATCATACCTATAAGCTTTTCTTTACTAAAAATAGAAGAATAATATCAAGGATAATTATAATAGCAATATGTGTATATGTTATTAAAAGCATAAAGGTTTATATTGTATTGTCATTTCTTCCTTCGCTTGTATTATGGGTAATTTATAGAACAAGAACAAACATAACAAGCGGATTTATAAGGTCAATACTAGGACCTGCATTTTATACAGTAGGTATTTTTATCGCCGTCTTTATATTAATTAGATTCTCAAAGGATGCGGAACGTTATGCTATGGAAGCATTAGTACGTACAGCAAAAGATACGCAAAACTGGCTTCTGTACTCTTCACAAATCCAAGGTGGATCCGGCTATTCTTTAGGGAATCTGGAATATACACCAATTGGGATGCTCAAAGCTGCACCCAAAGCAGTTAATGTAACCTTGTTTCGACCATATTTGTGGGAGGCACGTAAGCCCATTTTGATACCCGCTGCATTAGAAGGTTTTGTCTCTTTGTTCCTTACGCTCATGCTACTTTATAAAACAGGCTTCATGCGCTTTATTAAGATGGTATTTGCAAATCCTGAGGTACAGTTTTTTATGGTATTTTCTTTAGTATTTGCCTTTAGTGTAGGTTTTACCAGTTTTAATTTTGGTTCATTAGTTCGATATAAAATCCCAATGATGCCCTTTTATTTTATGGCACTATTTATTTTAGCTGATACTGAAAGCAAAGAAAATAAATTAAGTCAGCCTATTAAACAAAAAGTGAAAAGAAACAAAAACGTTAAGCAATTTTCCCCTGTCTAAAATGCCAGAATCCGGCTAAAGACATTCCTGAAACTATATGCCATATTCCCCACCATGCTGCCAGCAAGGCAATACCTCCACTATTAGGGAAGAATGTAACAGCCAGCAATAACCCCAAACCTGAATTATGTATCCCAGTTTCAATTGAGATACTTCGGCAATGAGTTTCCGGTAAACAAAATAATTTAGAGAAGACATATCCCGTAAAGAAGGCAAGGATATTCTGAAAAAATACTAACCAAAATATTCCGGGCAAATACTGGATAAATATTTTTCGGTTGCTGATAAATGCACCTGCCAGTAAACCGATAAAGATGAGCAAGGCAACAGACTTTATAAGCTTTGACCAGCGTGAAATAAAATTCGGTATTCGCATACGCAAATACATACCTAAACACAACGGCAGGATTAAAATAAAAAAGATAGACTGCAATAAATAACCGAAAGATACTTCAATAGATTGCAGGATCGGCTGAGCCGGAGTATACAGGGATGCGTAGAGATAAAAATTAAACGGAGTAGTAAAGCTGGCTAACAAGGTAGAAATTGTAGTGATAGAAATAGATAATGGCACAAATCCTTTTGACAAAGAAGAGATATAAGTAGACATATTTCCGCAAGGACAAGCAGCCACCAAAAACGCACCTAATGCAATAGATGGATGTGG
>CAYVGM010000031.1:0-3185 GCA_964451125.1 uncultured Chitinophagales bacterium | reverse complement strand
TGGTTTTTCCAGATGACATCAATAATGTGATCTACATAAGCATCAGGTATGGCAGAGTCATCGCCAAAGGTTACCTGCATACTTTGCTCATTCGGATTTTTAGTCATTTTCTTATACCAGGTCATTATCTCCAGCATTCGTGCCAGTTTAAATGTTTCCCATCGTTTTTGTCTTTGATGGATTTTCCGGTACTCCGCAACCGGAGCATGAACATGAAAAACCTGCGTGTGGTTAAACCAAGCTTTTTCTCCGGTGATGGGATGCACTTTCACCGCCTCATTTTTGTTAGTCATACGCAATCCATCATTTTTTAACCATTCAAATTCAATAGCATTTGCCCTGCATTTTTCTTCTATTATTTTTTTGTCTGTTGTCAAAAACATTTCATTCCATTTTTTCAGCTGAAATGCACTTTTATGGTTATCATCCGGTGATGAATAATTTCGGATATGTTTTACGCCCTTTCGCTCAAATTCAGCTAATATTTGCTTGTCCATCTGCTGATATACTTTTCTGAAATCGCAAATTGGTGTTTCTCCACCATATACCGGTTCTACATGACAATAAAAAAATAAACGACGGGGTGCACTAGGCAAAAAGCTCATCTCGCAGTGTTGCATAATGGGATAGTGTCCCGGCAATTCGCTGGCAGAAAAAGTATATTCCGTTTTTTTATCCCGGGGCGATGTGCCTAAATAATCGTTCTTCAAATCATTATCTATACTTCTGGCTACAGCCTCAAAATCCTGTGGAGTTTTTACATCAAAACCTCGAAACAAAAGTGCACCATGCTGTAAAAGCTGTTGCTCCATAGTTGCATGATTCACTGTTATCCATTCCGTGAGATAGTGAACAGAATTATCCTTGCTGTCCGGGGTAAATACCAAAGGCGTTTTATTCGATTCATCAAAAAAATGAGTCTTCATAGGCAAATTTGAATGTACAATTTACAAAAAATAAAATCAGGTTAAGCATGTAAAATCAATATAAAAATGACAAACTTTTAGATATTTAATTAATGATTATTCGTATGGCTGTTCTCAAATAACAACTAAACTAAATGCCCGTATTATTTAATTGCTTAATATGCCGATGAAAAGAAATTTTAACATTTATCAAACTAAATAAATGTTAATTTTGCTGTCTGTTTACATTCTTAACAAAAATAAAAAAAAATAAAAAATGAGCGTAAATCTTATTAACTTAATGAAAGACTATCTCACCCCCGAGGTAATTTCAAAAGCGAGTTCTTTTATCGGCGAGAGCGACCAAAACACGGCTAAAGCTGCTGATGTTATTATTCCTTCCGTATTAGGAGGGTTATTAAACAAGGCAAAAGATGAAAATGGTCTGGCTGCTGTTGCCAATTTACTGTCTTCAGGTGGTTTCGATGTCAATATCCTGAATAATGTTTTGGGCTTGTTTAATGGAGGCGAAAACACAGATAATGTAATGCGCAGTGGAGCATCAGCCGTATCTTCTATTTTTGGAGATGGTGCGATGTCCGGTTTGTTGAATTTAATCTCATCAAACAGCGGAATACAAGCCAGCAGCTCTAATAAATTATTGAATTTAGTAACTCCTATTTTAATGGGATTAATCGGCAAACAAACTGCCGGCGGAGGATTGAAAGCATTGGGTAGCTTATTGGGCGGACAAAAAGATTTTATTACTGCTGCTGCACCTGCAGGATTAGCCAGCGTGTTAGGGCTGGGCAGTTTATCCGGCTTAGGTGGAAACTTGGTAAACTGGGCTTCAGATGCAGTAAGTGCTGCAACAAGCACGGTTACAAATACAGCAAGTTCAGCTGCATCTGCTACTAAAGAAGTGGCTGAAGATACGGCACAAGCAGCAGGCGGATTGATGAAATGGTTATTGCCATTATTGTTAATAGCCGCAGCTATTGCAGCATTGTTGTTCTTAACGAAAGGCTGCAAAGGCGGTAAAGGTGACGATGTTGCCGGCCCGGGTTCAGATTCTGTAAGCATAGTAGATGTTGCTACTAACGGAATTGAAACGACTATCACAGAAATAAAAGGAAAATTCGATTCCCTTACAGGAAACTTTATTTATGATGAAGGTGCTATTACTGTTATTCAATTGCCAAATAATGCCGGTACATTAAAAGTAGGTGAAAACTCAACAGAAGCCAAATTGGTTGCATTCTTAAGTGACCCGAATTCAGTTGTTGATACTGTTAAAGGAAACTGGTTCGATTTTACCAATGTTCGTTTCAAAACAGGAAGCTCTGAAATTACGCCGGAGTCCATGACGCAATTAAAAAATTTAGTGGCCATTTCTAAAGGATTCCCAACTGCTCAATTTAAAGTGGGCGGCTATACAGATAATACAGGTGATGCTGCTAAAAACGTGGCATTATCTCAAAAACGTGCTGATGCAGTAGCTGCTCAGCTAGTAAAATTAGGCGCAGCTAAATCTGCTATTGTTGGTGCTGAAGGCTACGGTCAGGAGCATCCGGTTTGCCCTGCAAATGACACTGAAGAATGTAGAGCACAAAACAGACGTGTATCTGTGCGTGTAAAAGCTAAATAATATTTTTCAACGAAGTTGAAATGATATCCCGCGATGATTGTCGCGGGATTTTTTATTTTTGTCTGTGATTAAATTTCTCCGACAGACAATTGAAACAGAACGCTTGCTTTTAATTCCTTATCAGCAAAAGTTTGCAAAGGAATATTTTACTTTAATTCAAAAAAATAAAAACAGACTCAAAGACAGTTTCCCGACTATTCTGCATTCTACAACATCCGAACAGGATACTGAGAATTTTATCGAACAAAAAATATTCGATTGGAATAAAAACAAAGCTTATGCCTTTTTACTTTTTTATAAAGAAAATCAACAGCTTGTTGGCCATCTCAATCTGAAAGAACTGGACTGGAAAAAACGGCAAGCCGAACTATCTTATTTTATTGATGAAGATTTTATAAGCAGAGGGCTGGCAAGCGAAGCCATACAGTACGTTATGCAAATCGTTTTCAAACAATTGGACTTCCAGCGGCTGTTTGCAAAGGTTATTCCATCAAACAAGGCATCTGTAAGAGTACTGGAAAAATGCGGACTGCAATACGAGGGTGCATTTTTTAGTGATTTCACTACTTATGACCATCAATTGTCAGATACGAATTGTTATGGAATTACACGAGATGTTTTTTTGCAAAAAG
>CAYVGM010000030.1:2655-17356 GCA_964451125.1 uncultured Chitinophagales bacterium | reverse complement strand
CACGGTATCGTAATCGACACTACAGGTTGAACACACGAATATGATAACCTGCTGTTTGGATTTTGGGGAGAGTTCGGCAAGTCTTCTTTTGATGTTGTAACGGTAGCCGAGAGAAATCTCTAATCTTGCTTTCGTTTTTGGCTTGGATTTTGTTTTTGTTGTCATAATTAATACCTTGAAGTCTAATTAACGACAAAAGTAGTATAAAATGCTACATTCTGTATATAATTTCTTTACACAGTGTGGAAAAACACTACAATAGTATGATTTATAATTACTTATCAAAACCTTTACACTATGAATGCAATAGAAATTGTAAAAAATTATTTAAATAAAAAAGGACTTAAACAAAGCTATTTAGCCGAAAGGATGGATGTGAGTAGGCAATATATAAATGGAATCTTGACAAAAAACAAAGACATAGATTGTGGTACTTTAAAGGAAATATCAGAGGCTTTAGAGTATGATTTTTTCTCTGAACTAAGTAAAGAATTACCTAAAAACATAAGACAATCTTCCAATAACCCTACTTCAATAGTTGATACTGCAATCATTGATTTAATGAAAGAACGATTTCCTAAAATTTTAAAATAAGAATATGAGTAAATTTATTCTACAACCAAATATAGAAATGCTTAAGAATGCATACGGAATAAAGGGCTATAAAGCAATTATTAAATTAAATGATGGAAGCATAAAAAAAGGAGGGCTATTTTCTTATTTCCAGCCTGCTTTAAATAAAATCGTTCTTGAGGAAAGCGACAATATTTGTCAAATAGACAATAAGGATATAGATACAATAAAAATAGGGGGAGTTGTCGTTCTTGATAACAGAGAATCTGGAAAATAGGACAAATTCTTAATTAACAAATGAGAAATTATAAACAAAAGAAGTTCAATCGTATATAAGCAATTATCTTTCTCATCGTCTCCGCAAAATTCCAACATAGGTTCGATTTCTTTTACTGAAAATTATTTCTTCGCACATCTTGTGCAAATAAAAAATGAAAAAATCAAAAAAGCGTTCTATTTTTAAGGAATGAAAGATTGTCAGACAAAATATTTGGCAATGTATTTGAGCATAAATTAATCTATGGAAGCAAAATTTTCACCAAAAGTAAAAGAAGTGATTTCTTACAGCAGAGAAGAAGCCCTGCGTTTGAAACATGATCAGATAGGCATCGAGCATCTGTTGCTTGGTCTTATTCGTGAAGGCGAAGGACTTGCCATTAAAGTATTAAAATCGCTGGAGATTGATGTACTGATGTTGCGCAAAAAAGTAGAAGACGCCATAAAAGACAAATCTACGGGAGTGCCTGTAAATTCTAATAGTTTGCCACTTACCAAACAAGCCGAAAAAGTGCTTAAAATCACCTTGCTTGAAGCCAAATCAATGAAACAGGATACAGTAGGCACCGAGCATTTGTTATTGTCTATTCTGAAAAACAAAGAGAATGTGGTAACCCAGTTGCTGAACAAATGGGATATCAACTATGAAGTTTTTAAGGCAGAACTTGATTTCCTTTCAGGCGACAAAGACTTGAATGAAATTTCTGACGAACTGCCTAACGAGCCATACGATGACGGGGATGAAGACGAAAGAAAAAGCTTTGGCAGCGGAGGAGGAAATGCAGGCGGAGCAGGTTCATCTGCCAAAAAGTCTAATTCTAAATCCAATACACCCGTTCTTGACAATTTTGGAAGAGATATTACCCGATTAGCGGAAGAAAATAAACTCGACCCTATTGTGGGAAGGGAAATGGAAATAGAACGTGTTTCACAGATTTTATCCCGACGCAAAAAAAACAACCCGATTCTAATTGGCGAACCAGGGGTTGGTAAATCTGCCATTGTAGAAGGATTAGCCTTGCGTATTGTGCAGCGTAAAGTGAGCCGTGTGCTATTTAATAAGCGAGTAGTTTCCTTAGATTTGGCGGCTCTCGTTGCCGGCACTAAATACCGTGGTCAGTTTGAAGAGCGTATCAAAGCAATTATGACAGAATTGGAGAAAAACAGAGATGTCATTTTATTTATTGATGAAATACACACCATTGTAGGTGCAGGCGGTGCAACAGGCTCATTAGATGCATCCAACATCTTTAAACCTGCTTTAGCTCGCGGTGAATTACAATGTATCGGCGCATCTACATTAGATGAATATCGCCAGTATATTGAAAAAGACGGCGCATTAGACAGACGTTTTCAGAAAGTAATTGTTGACCCTCCAACTCCAGAAGAAACCTTAATCATCTTAAGCAACCTGAAGCCTCGCTATGAAGAATACCACAGTGTGGAATATAGTGAAGAGGCACTGAAAGCTTGCGTACAAATGAGTACTCGCTATATTACCGACCGCTTTTTGCCGGATAAGGCTATTGACGTGATGGATGAAGTTGGGGCACGAGTGCATTTGAAAAACATCCATGTTCCTGAAAATATCACGCACCTTGAAGAAGAAATCGAGAAAATAAAAGAAGAGAAAAATCAGGTAGTAAAAAACCAGCGCTACGAAGAGGCTGCCCGCTTGCGCGATTCTGAAAAGAAATTGCAAGAGCAACTGGAACAGGCTAAAGTACAATGGGAAGAAGATGCGAAGACAAAACGTTTCCCTGTAGGCGAAGAAGATATTGCAGAAGTAGTGGCGATGATGACCGGTATTCCGGTTAAACGTGTAGCTCAAAGCGAAAGCAAAAAGCTGGTGGAAATGGCTAAAGACTTGAGCAAACAAGTCATTGGTCAGGCAGAAGCAGTAGAAAAAATTACAAAGGCAATACAACGCAACAGAGTGGGCTTGAAAGACCCGAAAAAACCAATAGGTACTTTCATCTTTTTAGGTCCTACCGGTGTAGGCAAAACCGAATTAGCCCGTGCATTATCTCGCTATATGTTTGATACGGAAGATTCCTTAATCCGCATTGATATGAGTGAGTATATGGAGAAATTTTCTGTATCTCGTTTGATAGGTGCACCTCCGGGATATGTAGGTTATGAAGAAGGCGGACAATTAACCGAAAAAGTACGTCGCAAACCTTATTCTGTCATCTTGTTAGATGAAATAGAAAAAGCACATCCGGATGTTTACAATATCTTATTGCAAGTATTGGACGACGGACAGCTGACTGATGGCCTAGGAAGAAAAGTAGATTTCAAAAATACAATCATTATTATGACCTCAAATATTGGTGTTCGACAATTGAAAGATTTCGGTACCGGCGTTGGATTTGCAACATCAGCAATTAAAGACAATCAAGATAATATTGAGAAAGGTGTAATTCAAAAAGCATTACAAAAAACATTCTCCCCTGAATTTTTGAATCGTATCGATGATGTAGTTATTTTCAACAGTTTGGGTAAAGAAGAAATTTTCAAAATCATTGACATTGTACTGGCAGGCGTTTATAAGCGATTAGAGAACTTAGGTTTCCAAATTGAACTGAGCGATGCCGCTAAAGGTTTCTTGAGTGAGAAGGGTTACGACCCGCAGTTTGGTGCTCGTCCGCTACATCGTGCAATACAGAAATACGTAGAAGATCCGCTGGCAGAAGAAATACTGAACAGTGGCGTACAGGAAGGCGATTTGATTGTAGTAGATACCAATCCGGACGACAAAGAGAAACTGAAATTTGAAATTAAAAAGAAAGCTAAACCTAAAAAAGCAAAAGAAGAACAAAATTAATTTTTCACCACTAAAAAAACACATTATGACACCCGAAGAAGAAAAAGGATTTTTTGACAAATTAAAAGACACTGCATCTGAGAAATTAGAGCAGTTGAAAGAAACAGCAGAAGAGTTTAAAGACAAAGCTGCTGAAAAATTGGAAGACTTGAAAGAAGGTGCTGAAGATTTAAAACATCAAGCTGAAGGAAAATTCAATGAGCTGAAAGACAAGGCAACAGATGCATTTGATGATTTGACACAAAAGAAAGACGGCGAATCTGAAAGTGCTGAAACAAAAGCGGAATAAGTTTGGATAGAAAAAGGAATCGGGGCGCTTTGCGCCCCGCTTTCTTTTTACAAATGAATTCTTGCAAATTCCAAAATATATTTTGAGTTATTTTTTACTGAACTTAGCCTGTATCGCTTTATAAAACAACGGAATCACTGAAACAAAAACAATACCGATAATGAACTTTTCCAAATGTTGTTCTACAAATGGCACCGTTCCCAGAAAATAGCCTATTATAGTAACACTGCTCACCCATAAAATGCCGCCCACAATATCATAAGGTAGAAATGTTTTGTAGTTCATCTCGCTGAAGCCTGAAACAAAGGGTACTACTGTACGGGCTATCGGAACAAAACGGGCTAAAATTATGGTCTTAGTTCCTTGTTTTTCAAAAAAAGCATGCGCATCATCCAGCCATTGCTGTTTGACCAAGGGCTTGCCCCTGAATTGCAATTTCAATACCTGTTCGTGAAAGAACCTGCCCACAAAATAGTTAATATTATCTCCCAAAATTGCGGCAAGAATAAGCAGTGGAATCAGATAATAAATTTTGAGTCCTGTGCCGCTGGCGCATAACATTCCTGCTGTAAACAATAATGAATCACCGGGCAAAAACGGCATAATAACCAAGCCTGTTTCTATAAAAATAATGGCAAATACAATTACATAAAAATAAGTGCCATATTGCTGAAATAAATGCAATAATACTTCTTTCGTATTGGTGAGTAGTTCGAGTAAAAAATGTATAAATTCCATAAGTTTTAATTCGGCGCAAAAATACGAATTTTTAATGAAGTACATTGATATGAAAATTTGAAATAAAATACTCAATAATTAGCCTTTCCTCTCACCAATTTGTTGCCGCCACATAGCATAATACAAACCTTTTTGTTCTATTAATTCATGGTGTTTCCCTGTTTCAATAATCTTTCCCTTTTCTAATACATAAATGTGGTCGGCATGCATAATTGTTGACAAACGATGGGCAATCATCACGGTGATATGCTCTTTTTCGGCTGTAATTTTTTTTATTGTTGAAGTAATTTCCTCTTCGGTTAATGAATCCAGGGCAGAAGTGGCTTCATCAAAAACCAATAATTTAGGATGCCTCAGCAAAGCGCGAGCTACAGATAAACGCTGTTTTTCTCCACCCGAAATTTTCATGCCGCCTTCACCGATTACCGAATCAATTCCTTTATCACTTCGAGCCAGTAAGCTCTGACATGACGCTTTGTTAAGCGCATCGATGATATCAGCATCGCTGGAATCAGGCTGCACAAACAACATATTTTCTTTTATTGTGCCGGCAAATAATTGCGTTTCTTGTGTAACAAATCCAATTTGTTTGCGCAATTCATCTATATCTATTTTGCCGGAGTCGATTTTATTATAAAGAATATGCCCTGCTTGTGGCTGATACAAACCCACTAATAATTTTACGAGAGTTGTTTTTCCCGAACCCGATGGCCCGACAAATGCAATGGAATCTCCTTGCTTCACTGAAAAGTTAATATCTTCTACCGCTTTAGTTTTTGAAGATTTATGCTGAAATGAAACCCCCTGAAATGCCAGTGTTTGTATAGCCTGCAAATGTTCGGGATGCTTCGGTTTGGTTTCTATAGGAGTAGATAATAGCTTGTCGAAATTATGAAGGGAAGCTTGTGCTTCACGATAACTGAGAATGACATTTCCCATTTCCTGCAAAGGATTGAAAATAAAAAAGGAGTATATCTGTAAAGTATAAAGCTGCCCTACATTCAACTGGTCTTTAAATATCAGATACATCAATAAAAACACAATGACTTGCCGCAAAGTATTGACCAGTGTGCCTTGAATAAAAGTTAAACTGCGCACTTTCTTTACCTTTTCCAATTCTAAATTAAGAATCTGAAAACTGTTATTGTTTAGTCGGGTTACCTCTTGCTGAGCAAGTCCTAAACTTTTTATCAGTTCAATATTGCGCAAACTTTCTGTGGTGGCACCAGCCAATTGATTCGTTTTTTTTACTATCGCCGTTTGTACTTCTTTTATCTTTTTAGAAAGTTGCTGCATAACGATATACAAAATCGCCGAGGCAAGAAAATACATCAGGATAAGTTTAGGATAAACTGAAATAGAATAAAAAATAATAAAAGCAATACTGATAATGGCAAACAAAACCACATTGATAAAGTATTGAATAAATTTCTCGGTATCGGTGCGTACCTTTTGTAATATATTCAAGGTCTCCCCGCTGCGTCTGTCTTCAAATTCCTGGAATGGCAAGAGCAAGGCATGTTTCAGCCCATCCGTATATACATCTACTCCAAATTTCTGAATAATGAGATTCATGTAATAGTCCTGAAATGCCTTGGCAATACGGCTGATCATAGCCACGCCGATAGAAATCAAAATAAGTGATAATACACCTTTGATAAACTTTGACTGTGTATAATCATTAGCCTTTAAGCCGTATTGGCTGATGATTTTCCCGATTATCATCGGGTCGATTAGCGAGAAGCCTTGGTTAATAACAGCCAGTACAAACATCAGCACAACCAGGCTGCGGTAGCGCTTCAAATACTGCAATAAAATTTTCACAAGGCAAAAGTAAGGAAAACTAAAGAGAGTTGTATATACAATAGTTTTAATAGTTACAAGTAAGAAAGAGTGTTAGCGGATATGCAATAAAATGACACACTCAAAGATACATAGTACATTATTTTTAAAAATACTATTAAATACAATACAAAATACGAAATGCTTTATTGTTCAATAATTTGTTTAGCTTAGTTTTGAAATGCGTAATATGAAAAAATTAACCTTTGCTTTATGTTTGTCATTATTAATGATTTCTTGTAAAGAAACCGACATACAAGAGCCGTTGCCGCCTTCAAAAATTGCTTTTGGTTCTTGTTGTATTCAAGTTGGTGATTTAACTATTTTCGATTCTATCTTGAAGATGCAACCTCAGCTCTATCTGGCTTTGGGAGATAATATGTATGGTGATGCCATAGCCGGAGAACCGGATAAGGCATGGCTGGAATTGAATTATACCATTTTGGGAAATAATGCTTCATTTAAACGACTGAAAAGTAATGTACCGATGATTGCCACTTGGGATGATCACGATTTTGGTGGCAATAACAGAGGAAGTAACTATACGCACAAACAGGATTCCAAAGACGCATTTTTGAGTTTCTTCAATGAACCTGCAGAGTCAGAAAGAAGAAACCACCCGGGCATTTATACCTCTTATTTTTATGGGGATGAAGCTCACCGCTTGCAAATCATCGTACTTGATACACGCTGGTTTCTGGATGTATTCAGTGGAGAGCCTATTACACCCACATCAGATACCTCTAAACATTTTTTAGGACAAGTGGAATGGGATTGGCTGAAAGCAGAATTATTGAAGCCGGCTAAGGTGCGCATCATTATGACCAGTACACAAATGCTACATGAGCACAACGGTTATGAATCGTGGACAAATTATCCGCACGAACTGAATCGTTTTTTCCAATTGCTGAAAGAGGCCAAAGCCAATGGTGTTTTTATGATAAGTGGTGATGTACATTATGCAGAATTGAGCAAAAGAAGCATGCCGGATATGTATCCGCTGTATGATATGACTTCAAGCGGTTTGAATCAGGTATTAGACAATCCTAAACCAAATATGTATAGAGTAGGCAATGGGCTGAAAGAGCTTAATTTCGGAATGATTAATATTGACTGGAACAGCAACCCGATTAGCATTTCGCTGGAAGTGTATAACAAAAAACGGCAGCTGAAAATACAACAGACATTGACAACTGATGAGCTGAAGTTTTAGTATGAAAGCTCAACATGAGTTTCGTTGCCGGATTCAATTTATTCAGAAATAAATAACAATGCGGGCGGGGCTTTCAGCCCCGCCCGCACCGAAAAAAATAATTATCACTACTGCGAAATATCGAACCGCGAAAGCAGTATCTTATCGCCTTTTGTAGTCTCACATAAATAGATGAGATACGGGCTTAATCTCACCTTGTTTACATTATCCATCAAATAAAATTTTCGGTTTTCATCTTCCCCTAAGGTTTTGAAATCTGATGTTGCACCCGTAGCCACATCAATAGTGCCATACTCTATGGAGTTGAGCGGTGTGTATGTAGATGTTATAGTCGTTGTATTTACTCCGGAGAAGAAATTATAGTCGCTGTCATAATCTACATCTTTATCAATTGCTTTACAGATATTCAGCATCCAGTACAATTTTTTTCCGTCAACCGATTCCTCCAGATAAGAATATGCCGGATACATATCGGGTGTTACTCCTTTTGTAAATCCACCCATGTATTTTTTCTGATCGAGTTTAAGCCCGTAATTTCTTAAGTATTTTCCCTGTGCATTAAATTGCAACATAAACATGGCTTTATAAAGTCTTGAGCCTTTGTTATCTTTTCCCCAGCCATCCAGTTTGTAATCTTGTCCGCATATAAAAATATCTCCGTTGTTGGTGACATAGATACCTGTAGTGATAAATCTTTTACCATCAAATTCAATAGCTTTCTTCTGACCTGTCGGAACTATTACATTCGCATTAATCTCATCAATAGTAGGTGAGGATATAAACTGTAATTTCCCGCTATTGAAAGCTGCCACCTGAACATTTGTATATTTCATTTCGTCCATGCGTTTGTCGATATCGTCTTGTGTTACCTGAAAGGCTTCGCCCGATGCCATATTTTTTATTGATTTGCCAAATGCACCTAAGCCACCTCCAAATAAACCGGCTGCATTATTTGTTGCATTATCTTCATGCGCATCTTCGTTTGTTGTATTTGCCAGCATCTGACCTTTAAATACTTCATTGATAAAACGATCATCTTTATTGATAGATGGACCGTATAAATAGACTTGTCCGTTTTTCTCGGTAGCACCAAGTATTCGCCATCCTGCAACCGGTGCAGTAAAGTGATATTGTTCTTTAATGCTGCCATCTGGTGACATGCGAACATACATAAAGTCATTTGCTGTACCGGTAGCTCCTTTGAAAGATTTGCCACCTTGTGGTGCAAATACTACTATCCAGTCACGAGGCAATTCATCTTGTGCAGCTGGGTCATCATCTTCCAGAAAATCGGAAAATACAGGTGCGTAGGCAGCATTAAATTTTATGTCGGCTTTTACTTTAATATTTGCCAATGAGTCAATTTCTAAAATCTGATAATTTTTGAAAGAAGAAATATTGTCTTTTCCATCTTTCAACCCTGCCACCACAACGAGCTTACCTGAATTATCATTTTCATAATAGCCGCCTCTAAACATATAACGTGCTCCGCTTTCTTCATCAACGGGTTTAATTTTATCACCTAATTTTATTTTTTTGGCATAACCGCCTCTCCACCACGACCATTTGTACAGTATGGTTTTTTGTCGGAATATCATCTCTCCTTTCATATTGGAACGAACATAAATGCTGTTAATGGAATATTCTTCTCCGCGATAACGAAACCATTTGTAACGCGAGCGGACTTTCTCTACATCTTGTTCGTCTTTAACGGTATTCACCAGATTCAGGTCTTTGTCGTAGGTGTAAGTTTCTGTAATGATTTTTCTGTTGTTCGACTTGAGGATATATATCAAGTCAAATGTGTTTTTTTCTTTGTTAGTTTCTACCGCACCCAAGTATCCTTTTCTTGCTTTGCGGGTAATGTCATACGACTTCTCAAGAATGTTTAATTCTGCAAAGGCGTTGATAATAAATAGCCAAAATAAACCGAGTGCTAAAAATTGCTTTTTCATAATAATTATTTTTAGGTAAAACTATTCCTAATTAAGGAGGTCGTTTATCCGTAATTCGTGGTATTTCACGCTACGTATTTTCCACAATACCGATTTTCTTTTCTATTTTTGTCGGATATGACACAGGAAACAGCCGTAACACTCATACTGATACTTATCTGCCTTATTTTTGCGGCCTTATTTTCCGGAATTGAAATCGCATTTTTATCTGCCAATAAACTCAAGATAGAATTGAGCAATCAGCGGGGCGACTTAAGCGGAAGGATACTAAACGATTATATCAAAAATCCTTCAAAATTTATTGTAACCACACTCTTGGGTAATAATATCGTGTTGATTGCATTTGGTATTTTATCGGCTGGCTTATTAGAACCGCTAATAGAACGATTCACACAGTACCATATTCTGGTTATTATTATTCAAACAATCATCTCTACATCTATCGTTTTGTTGTTTGGTGAATATATTCCTAAAACCTTGTTTAAGGTTTTTGCAGACAGCATCTTGCCTGTTTTAGCAATTCCGTTTAAGGTGATTCACTGGTTACTGACGCCTGGCGTGTTGCTGATAAATGGTTTGTCAACTTTATTGTTTAAAATATTCGGATTTAAAATTACCGAGCACGATATACAATTTTCATCTGTGGATTTGGAAAGATTTATAAAAGAGCATTCCACCGGCACGGACGAAGATGAAGAAGAAGTAGATACGGAATTATTTGAAAACGCTTTGCATCTCAAAAATTTGCGTATCCGAGATTGCATGGTGCCGCGAAGGGAAATTACGGCAATTGACGTCAATGATACGATTGAGGATTTGATACAGCTGGTTATTGAAACGAATCATTCACGAATTATAGTTTATGATGACAATATAGACACGATTGTGGGCTATATTCATCATTTCGACTTGCATCAGCAACCTAAAGACATTCGTTCTATTTTGATGCCGATAAAAATAGTGCCGGAAACATTGCCCATTCAGAAACTCATGAATGACTTTATTAAAGAACATAAAAGCATTGCTTGGGTGGTGAATGAATATGGTGGTACGGCTGGAATTATTACTCTGGAGGATATTTTGGAAGAAATTTTCGGGGAAATAGAAGACGAATACGATAAAGACGAGTTGATAGATAACCAGCTTTCAAAAAATGAATTTATTTTATCGGGAAGACTGGAAATAGACCGCATCAATGAGGAATATGATTTGCATATTCCCGAAGGCGATTATGATACACTTTCAGGCTTCATTATATCACATCATGAAACTATACCTGAAAAGCAGGAGATAATAGAAATAGATCAATACACTTTTAAGATTTTGGATGTATCAGAAACAAAAATTGAAACAGTGAAACTGATTATCAAAGACGAAGCGAAAGGCGAGTAAACATTTTTTTTCTGAAAGGTAAAAATCAAACCACTTCAGTATTGTTAGTTTAAGTGTGGCAACGACAACAACATAGGATGTGTTTAGCAAATGTACACACTATCCAGTGCTTCTAAAATAATTGCACAAGCATTCCTGATTTCCTGTTCTGATATTATCAATGGCGGTGCTATACGAAGTGCATGGTTGCAAAACAAAAACCAGTCTGTAATAACTCCTTTTTCTATACAAAGCTGAATTACTTTCCTGAGATTTTCAAAATTATCCAAATGTACGGCGAGCATTAATCCGCAATGTGTTACTATTTTTATTGCACGATGTTGAAGCAGTGATACAAATAAATCTTCTTTCTCCGCTACATAATCAGAAAGCCTTTCTTCGTTTATCGCTTTTAAACTTGCCAGAGCAGCAGCACAGCAAACTGCGTTGCCTCCGAATGTGGTAATATGTCCAAGAACCGGCTGAAAAGAAAGTGAAGACATTATTGATTGATCTGAAATAAAACAGCCGATGGGCATGCCTCCGCCAAATCCTTTAGCCAATAATAAGATATCCGGAATAACTTGCTCTTTTTCAAATCTGAATAAAGTCCCTGTTCTGCCACAACCTGTCTGTATCTCATCGAATACAAGCAATGCCCCAGTTTCATTACATCGTTGTCTTACTTTTTGCAAATAGAATTTATCGGGTACGAGTATGCCGGCTTCGGCTTGTACTGGCTCTAAGAATACGGCTGCTGTTTTTTCAGTAATGAAAGATAAATCCTCTTCATTATTATAACGTATCAATCTTGTATCGGGTAAAAGTGGTCTGAATGCAGACTTAAAGTACTCATCACCGAGCATAGATAATGCGCCTTGCGTACTGCCGTGATAAGAGTGGATACATGAAATTAATTCTGTTCTTCCTGTGTAACGTTTGGCTAATTTCATAGCGCCTTCAGTGGCTTCGGCACCACTGTTCGTAAAATAGACACTGTTCAACTTATCAGGCAACAAGCTGCATAAATATTCCGCCAGTTTTACTTGAGGAGACAAAACAAACTCGCCATAAACCAATGTATGCATATAAGTGGCGGCTTGTTGCTGTATGGCTGCCACTACACTGGGATGGCAATGCCCGACATTGCTCACAGAAATACCTGAAATTAAATCCATGTATTTTTTCCCGTCGGCATCGGTTAAATACATGCCGTCGGCTTTAACTATTTCCAGCGCAAGTGGGGCATCAGATGTTTGTGCAAGATGTTGTAAAAAAAGTTGGCGATTAGTGAGCATTCTGCTGGTTTATATTAGTTTCAAAAATACAGCCTTTAATTGTAATGTAGCTATTAGATTAGATGACCATTAAACAAAATAGACAATAGTCTGGAAGCAATTTTCATCTTACTTATTAAAAATAGCTCTACCTTTATAAAAAATACAGTATGCCGGAATTCCCTACCGATCTCGAAATCGTCAGAAAAAATCCGATTATTCACATCAAAGAAATTGCCGCTAAACTTGATATCAGTAATGATTTACTTGAGTACTATGGTAAGTTTAAAGCAAAACTGCCACTGTCTTTAATAGATGAAGAGAAAATCAAACAACATCATTTGATTTTGGTTACCGCCATCACACCTACACCGGCAGGCGAAGGTAAAACCACCATGAGTATTGCTTTGGCAGACGGCATGAATGCTATTGGTAAAAAAACCATTGCCGTTTTAAGAGAGCCCTCTTTAGGGCCTGTATTCGGTATCAAAGGTGGTGGCGCAGGTGGCGGTTATGCGCAAGTCATACCGATGGAAGATATCAATTTGCATTTTACCGGAGATTTTCCGGCTATTGAAAAAGCAAACAATCTACTTTCTGCCATCATTGACAACGATTTGCATTTCAATAAAAATCATCTCAATATTGATCCAAGAACTATTACCTGGAAGCGAGTGATGGATATGAATGACCGTGCACTGCGGCATATAGTAATTGGTTTGGGCGGAGCAACCAATGGATTTCCGCGCGAAGATGGATTTAATATCACGCCTGCATCTGAAATAATGGCAATATTGTGTCTGGCAGAAAATTTTGCTGATTTGAAACGTCGTTTAGGCAATATTTATATCGGAAGTACCTATGACAAAAAGCCCATCTTTGCCAGAGATTTAAACATCGTAAATGCTATGGCATTATTGCTGAAAGATGCAATCAAGCCCAATTTAGTGCAAACATTGGAAGGCAATCCTGCAATTTTACATGGCGGACCATTCGCCAGTATAGCACAAGGTACCAACTCGGTTATTGCCACTAAAATGGGATTATCCTTAGCTGATTTCGTGGTCACAGAAGCCGGTTTTGCAGCTGATTTGGGCGCAGAGAAATTTCTGGATATTAAATGTGTCTCAGCCGGATTAAAACCTTCGGCTGCGGTAATTGTAGCTACGGTGCGCGCATTGCGTCATCATGGTGGTGCTAAGAAAGAAGAATTAAACACACCGGATTTGGGCAAGGTTAGAAATGGTTTTGCCAATCTGGAAAAACACATAGAAAATATTCTCAAATTCGGATTACAGCCCGTGGTGGCTATCAATGCTTTCCCGAATGACAGTGAGGAAGAAATTCATTTTGTTCAAACATTGTGTGCCGCTCTCGGCATAAAGGCTATTGTTACAAAAGGCTTTGCGGAAGGAGGAGGAAAGGGCAGTTCGGAATTGGCTGCTGAGGTTGTCCGTATCTGTGAAAATAATTTGTCACAATTTAAGCCCTTATACAACTGGGATGAAAAAGTAGAAGATAAAATTGGTAAAATAGCGAAAGAAATATATGGTGCAGATGCCGTGAACTACTCGCATCGTGCAAAAACTCAGTTGAAGCGCATCAATAAAGACGGCTTTGGTAATTTGCCGGTATGTATGGTAAAAACGCCAAAATCTTTAAGTGATGATGAGTATAAATTAGGAAGACCTGTGGGCTTTGAAGTAACTGTACGTGAGTTTGAGATCAACTCGGGTGCAGGATTTATTATTCCTATGTTGGGCGATACTGTGCGAATGCCGGGACTGCCTTTGCAACCCACAGCCGAAAATATGGAAGTAGATGACTTTGGCAATATCACTAAAATTGAGTAGCTCATAAAAAAAATTACTAAAAGACTTGCATTCTTATTAATGATTGCTTAAATTTGTATTAAGTAATCATTATTTGCTATTTTAACAATATTTTCTATGGAAAATACAATACAATCTTATCAGGAAATCATCAGCGACTGGCAAAACCGGAAAGTTTCTATCGAAGATGCAGCACTGGAATTGAAAAATCAAATCAGTGATGATTTGCATATCGAAGAAGTGATAAAAGCGTATAAACAAAAACTGCATGACCACAAGCAACAAAACGGTTTTATTTTAACCGGAATTGGTTCGTTGTTGTGTTTAATCAGTTGTGTGCTTACCATTCTGAATCCTATTCCTGAATACCGGTACTTAATTTTAATCGGGTTAACATCCATTGGTACCTGCATTATTTTTGCAGGCTTTTATATGATTTTTGAAGACTAATAATAAACTACAAAGAAAATGTTGTCCCACCGGAAATGGTGGGATTTTTTATTTAAAT
>CAYVGM010000030.1:0-2555 GCA_964451125.1 uncultured Chitinophagales bacterium | reverse complement strand
TTATTGTCATTGTCGCCATAGGCATTTTTACTGGGAATAAAGATGATGCCTTTGTCGCCAAAATTGAATTGCCGTATTGTTTTGTCCAGCCCGTCAATCACTTGTTTTGCTCCTACTTTAAAAGTAAAGTGTTGTTTGCGCTCGAAAGAATTATCAAAAGCAGTATTGTCCAGAAACTTACCGATGTAGTGCATAACCACCGTATCACCGGCTTGTATTTGTTTTTGCGGTGCTATAGTGCTGCGAATAAAATAATTGCCGTTTCCGTCAGGTTGTGCATCAGTTAAGCCATTTTGACGAAGATATTGCTGTATGGAAATTGAATCAACATAAAACTGCTGTTGTTTCTGTATATCTTTCTGCTGAAAATAAACCTCTCTACGTTCTACATTGTACAAGTATAACCTGTAATAAAATGTATGTCTGGATCTACCTTTTCTTTCAACCACTTTTACAAATGCAGAATCCCCTTCATGCATAACAGTAAATATTTCGGTAACTTCTTGCTCGCCGGGCTTATGCTTTAGTTCCATCTCCACACCATCGGCCTTATCAAAAATTCGGGTGTTAAATATTTCCTTGCCTTTATGGTCATATTTTACCAAATGCATACGGATAAAATCGCCATACATGGGCATCGGTTTGGTATTATCAACAACAGCTACCTTATACTGCATACCCGAAGCTGTTTGCTGCCATTTCGTTTTGGCAAAAACAACATTGGTAAGTATCAGAAAAAGGATTAGAGCACTTATTGAAATCCGCATTTTATTTTACTATCAAAAACCGTACTTTTTTGTAAAAGTAGGCTTTATAGTTTTATTTTTAGTACATGAAAATTTTGATGGTTTGCTTAGGTAATATTTGTCGCTCACCTTTGGCTGAGGGTATCATGAAAAACAAGATAAAAGAAAAAGGATTAGACTGGTATGTAGACAGCGCTGGTACTGGTAAATGGCATTTAGGTGCAGCTCCCGACAGACGTTCAATTGAGGTTGCACAAAAACATGGCATTGATATTTCGGCACAAAGAGCAAGAACAATACGAAGCAGTGATTATGAAGAGTTTGATTTGATTTTTGCCATGGATATACAAAACCTTAAGGACTTAAGAGGCTGGGCGCTGGATAAAGCAGAAGAAAATAAAATCAGTTTGATTATGAATGAAGTTTATCCCGGTGAAAATATTTCCGTTCCGGATCCGTATTTCAACGATGACGGATTTGAGATTGTCTATCAAATGCTCGACAAAGCATGTGATAAAATAATTGAAAGATTTCAATAACAGCTCCGTTTTTGCACTCCTGTTTTCTTATACAGTAAGAAATTGATTTATTATCTTTAAAAGAAAAATGCAAATACGAACCCTCACCTTGCTGGATACTTTTACAGAAACACGCAAGCTTACTTTCTATTTTCTAAATAAATTAAGTGATGAGCAAAAAGAAGCAGAACCTTTGGTAAATGGAATCACACTTAACTCTGCACACTGGAATATGGCACATATTGCATGGGCTGAGTATTTTCTGATTCATCAGGCATTTGGCATTAATGAGATAAAATCAGACTGGTTTGATTTAGTAAAGATTGGTTCGCCAAAATGCAAGGCCACAGACTTACCGGCTTTAACAGAAGTATTGGAAACTTTAGCTCATGTACATCATCATACTATTCTGTTTCTTAAAGAAGTACAGGATAATCAACTCGAAGAAGATAATCTCATCGATCTTACCATTAGCGGAAATAAAAGCAAAGGCATGATGCTGATACATGCAATAAGACACGAAGGCATACATGCCGGGCAGATTGACTGGCTTGCAAAAATCACGGCTTAACAATACAATTCGAAAATTATGTCGGTGATATACATTATTGATTTGCTGGGTACTTTTGTATTTACCATATCCGGAGCATTGGCTGCAAGTGATAAAGAACATCATCACGATTTATTCAGTGTTTTCTTTACCGGATTTATTACTGCCATTGGAGGCGGTACTATACGCGATATTATACTTGGCGCATATCCAGTATGCTGGATAGCTGACGGCAATTATTTGTTAGCTGTATTTGCCGGAGTATTGTTTACTTTACTTACTCGTAAACATATTATACGCATGTCGCGTACACTTAGTTTATTTGACACCTTGGGAATGGCAATTTATGTAATTATGGGTGTAGAAAAAAGTTTATCCTTGCACGTTTCTGTTTATGCTGCTGTAATACTGGGTATGATTTCGGGAATATTCGGTGGTGTTACCCGTGATACTTTGCTAAATGATATTCCGATGATTTTCAGAAAAGAATTGTATGCTACGCCATGTTTGCTTGGGGCTTTACTCTATGTGATTTTACTAAAGGCAGGGATGGAGGCGCAAGTTAACTTCATTATCTCAGTAGTGTTTATTTTTATGTTCCGATTACTCGCGGCCAAATATAAATGGAGTTTACCTACACTCACATTCAGAGAATAATGTGAATTATAAAAATAAAATAAGCCCGATATAAAATACCGGGCTTATTTTTTGATTAGTTTCTGAACTATTACTTTTTTTTAG
>CAYVGM010000029.1:7643-17492 GCA_964451125.1 uncultured Chitinophagales bacterium | reverse complement strand
TCAAGATTCCAAATGAAATCCGTCATCTATGTAGGTAAGGTCGTTGCCCACAGCACAATTTCGATAATCCAATTTCGTTTTTTTACATACTCCCGCATTGCCTCTAACTGCATTGGCAAAGTTTGCTGGTCGTGTGTCGAAACGCGGGCATAAAGGGCGGTTTTCATAGTGTCCAAAAACCCCTCAAAAAAGATAGTTAAATATCCTTGTTTTTATAGGGTTATGGAGAGTATAAAACAGTCTGTCCAAAAAGAGTAGTTTTTGGACAGACTGTTTTTATTAATGAAATTTTAATCAGGTTCTACAAGTTCCCCTATAAATCGCCATTCATCATTATTTTCAAATCGAAAAATTAGATCCCAATGTTTTTTTGTTATTCTTTCAATCAATAAACTGTTATTAAATTTTTGTGTGCCTGATAATACGGCTTTGCTCATCAAACTCCACTTTTTAGGTAATGCTCTAAACCAATCTGATTTTGTGCTTTCGCCAAATTCGTTAAAGTCTTTTGTCGAGGAAAGTTGCAGAATTACCTTTAAATCTTTTCTATTGACAGCAGAAACAAATTTCGTCCAAAATGGCTGCCACAAATTTTTCGCTAAATTTTCTCTATTTTGAGATTGTGCATCTTCGGAATTATTTGATTTCGGTGATGGTTCTATAATTGCATTACCTGAACAATCATCTCTCGATACGAGTTTTAATCCGCCCCTGCGGGTTTGATCAAACTCATAAGTTAAACACTCGGCTGACCTGTATTTTTCACCATCAAATTTATAAATAGTTTCAAGTGCCATAACTCCGTTATGACCTGTATCAGCTAAATCTAAGAAACTATTTGTGGAAGATTTAAGGGGTTTAAGAACTTCGCTGAAAATGGCATTCAATAATTGATTAAAGCCATTTGTGGTTTTACCGTAAACCCAAATATCGTGATTACCGCGCCAATCGCCAAAACAACCATTATCGCCTAAAGAATCATAATCATAGGCTTCAACTAGATATTCCATTTGTCCATCTTTGTTTAGGTCAATATTTTTAACTTTGAACTGACTAAACATTTTTGTTTTGTTGCCATGATATGTATCTTGCAAACAATCCCTAACATTTTGGTAATCAGATAAGATTTGGTTTTGTAATACTTCATTGATTTTAGACTGTGAAAAAATATTAACAGTCATCAGCAAAAATATTGATGAAAGAAAGACTTTTGACATTTTCATAAAAATTCTCCTTATTTATCTCAATTAACATATACGAAAACATAAATCTTTCTACGAGTCTGATTTAACTTAGAAGACGGCTGAAATTAGCTGAAAAATAAAAAAGTAGGCAAATGCCTACTCGCCTCGTTCCTCTAGAAATTTAGCTAAAACCTCTTTGAAATTACCTTGTTTAAAATACAAGTCGCGTTCAACTGTTAATCCGTGAACGTTTATATTCCGCAATTCAGACAGAGAAAAATATCCCCATTCGTCAAAGTCGCCTAGGACGTAGCCGAAAAATCGAAAGTCGTTGCCGTCTGGCTCTCCTTCGGTTACAAACCAAGTCCAACGTCCAGCCGGAAAGAAAAACTTAGCATAAATAATCGGATTATCATTTCCGTCTTGTGAATAAAGTTTTGGTAATTCCGCTTTTAATTCAGCCGTTAATAACTGCATAAAATCTACTCCTTTCACTGATTTTTAAGGTGTAAAACCAGCAAAATAGTAAGTGGATAGGATAATATGTCAATTTCCTTTAACGCCGTCCAACGCACACAGAAGAGTAGAGAATTCTATGTGCGTTTTTGCTTTCGCGCTCTCTACAAAGCTAGGCAAATACCAATCCAGCGAAACGAGATTCAAGGGTTTGCCTATCCCTGCTCGTTGATCATGGGTTTCACGTCGCGGTGGTCGGACAGCGGCAGAAAAGCGAATTGATAAAAGCTTTCTGCCAAGAAAGTAAAGCGCGGAAGGTTGACAGAGGCAAATACTGCTTTATTAAAAAGCGGCTTGGTAATTTCTATGTTATTCTGAAAAAATAATAACGTAATAGTTTATTCAAGTCATAAATCAAATCAATAAAGTGGAAAAAATTATTAAAAAAAATCGAACCTCTGCACCTATTCTTCAGCTACAAAGAAGGAAGAAACTTATTGCTTTTGGCTGGTATGGTGGAAAATTTTCTCATCTAGATTGGCTGTTGCCATTGTTACCGGAATGTCTGCACTACTGCGAGCCATTTTCTGGATCGGGGGCTGTTTTGTTGAATCGTGAGCCATCGCCAGTAGAAACTTATAACGATATTGATGGAGAGGTAGTTAATTTCTTCAAAGTTCTTAGAGACAAAAAGGAATCTCTGATTGAGAAGATAGCCTTAACGCCATTTTCGCGGGAAGAATTTAAGATTGCCTGTGAATTAGACCCTAATTTGCCCGTAGTTGAAAGAGCTCGACGTTTTTACGTCCGAGCGCGACAGGTCAGAACCGGACTAGCTCAAACGGCTTCGGTTGGTCGTTGGGCAAACTGTAAAAATACCAGCCGAGCGGGTATGAGTGGCGTTGTCAGCCGCTGGCTTGGTGGTGTCCAACATCTTGATTTTATTGCTGAAAGATTGCTCAGAGTCCAGATCGAAAATCGCCCAGCAACTAATGTCATTAAGTTGTATGACAGTGAAGAAACGCTTTTTTATTGCGACCCACCTTATATTCACGAGACTAGAGGTGATAAAAACGCTTACAGTTTCGAGATGGATAATGAAATGCACGTTGAATTAGCTGAGGTGCTCAACTCCGCTAAAGGTATGGTGGCAATTTCAAATTATGATTGTGAACTAATGGACAAGCTATATCCCAGCAAAAGATGGAAGAAGATATTTAGTCCAGAAAAAACCATTCACTCGACGAAAGATAAACGCCAAGAAGTGCTCTGGATTAATTACAATTTTAATAAAAAAATAAGCAATGGTTTCCTTTTTGATAAATGAACAAACAACAAACGATCTTAGAAGAATTTTATATATCAGCTCTTAATCAACTTTCTAAGAGTTTCGTCCAATCGAGACAGATAATGGAGAAAATAGAGTTTGTTTGCAGATGCACTGCAAACAAAGCTCCGATTAGATTTTTACTGTCCTGCTTATTGGCAAAAATTGACAATTCTGAGTTTGATATAAGAAAGCCATATACTGAGATTGGTGGCGGTAATACTTTTTCCGGGCGATATTACGATGAACGGTTTATCGAAGAATTCGTTCGTAAATACAAGCTTCCTTGTAATGCTACTACAGCATATTTAACTCCCGCTTTTCGGAATATTGATCGGATTCTCACTCCTGATTTGGTTTTGGTCGGCAGACCAAAAGAGCTGTATAGATTTACTCTTGAAATTATTAATGCTGTTTATTTAGAACAAGAGACAGCCAAAGATGTCCTTCAAGAAATCTTACGATTCCTCTCAATTATAAAGGCTGAGATTGATTTACGAATGGAACAGCTTGTAGCTGATCTTAAACGGACAGATGATTTTCTGCCTCTTTCTTCCGAAGAAATTCTTACTTTGCTCTATCAGCACCTAAAAAGCAGAAATGCGAGCCGTCTGCCAGTTTTGATTGTCGCGGCAGCATACCAAGCTGTCAGCACAAAAATCGGTGAAGTTGCTTTACCCATTCATTCTCACAACGCTGCCGACAGTCAGACAGGTTCAACTGGCGATGTAGAAATTACACTAATTAATGAGGAAAGGATCGTCACCAGCTATGAGATGAAGGATAAGCGGGTGACCAAAAATGATATTGACCATGCTCTCACTAAAATCGCTACTCACAGTGGCAAAATTGATAACTACATTTTTATCACAACAGATGTCATTGAGGTAGAAGTTTCCAACTATGCAAAGAGCTTATATGAAAAAACTGGTGTCGAAATAGCTATTTTAGATTGCTTGGGATTTGCAGGACATTTTTTGCATTTTTTCCATCGTCAAAGGAATGATTTCTTAAACATCTATCAAGATCTCGTTTTAAATGAGCCAACGAGCAGCGTATCCCAAGCGTTAAAAGAAGCATTTCTTGCACTAAGGCGAGCTGCGGAAAGCGATAGGTAATTTACGTTAGTTTGGCATTAAAGAGATAAGGTTCTCGTCTCTGGGAGTTTTATAAATCTCATCATAAATAGAATTTGGCTGGTCAAGCGAAAAATGTTCGCGTGAAGCAAACAAGAAGAATTTTTGCATTTTTTCGTCAACAATTTCGTTTGCAAGATTGGCTAAACTGTCGGCTCGCGCTTGAGTAAGCGTCAACGTCACCACACGAAACCAACCAACCTTAAAAAATTCTACTTGCCGTTTTTGATCTAAATAGTGTGTGTAAGCTACCAACTTATCTTGAAAAGTTCGGCGGGTAGTCGTGCTACGGTCGGCTTCCAAAACAAAGGCAAGCTTGTTACGTGGAGCTTCGCGTTGATTATTGCGAATTTCAAAAAAGCCATCGGGACAAACAGGCAACCGTTCTTTTTTGATGCCGTTAAAAAACGTCACGCTGTCATAAATACTCTTGCCTTCTCTCCATTCGGTTAACTCTAAATGGTTATTACGAGTAGCAAGTATCAATGTGGCGTGAATATCAGAAATAAAAAGAGCGTGTTCTAAAAAGAGTGGCTTTAATTCGCTGGCTCGGAAACGGGTTGGCACTTCGTCAATATGAATGAGTCCTAAATGCGCTAAGTGCTTAAATCCTTCAATACCCAGCGTGTAAATGTGCTTTTGATTTGGATTGGGAAAAGTCACTCGATAGATATATTTTTCAGCAATTAACTGTAATATACGGCGATTTAAGGCGTTGCGCTCTCGGTTAGTCAAAGCCGATAAGTGAGCAATCGTAGCAAAGCGAAGCTGGTAGCAAACCTGCAAAATATCTAAATCGGTTGGGCTGATTACGGTTGGCATCGTTTAATAATAAAAGTCGTCATCATTAGGTGCGGTAAGCGTTCCGGCATCGTTCGGTAGTGCTTCGGGCAAAGTGCTGGGAATTTCCGCTTGTTTAATCGGCTTCGCCTTTGCTGCTGGCAACGCTTTTGTAATAGTTTCCTCGACGATAAGCGTTTTTGCTAGTGCTGAATCTACGGCTTCAGATGTCAAAAAATTGCTGGTCAAGAGATCTACATACTCAGTTATTTTTTCTTCGGGTAATGGGTAATCGTGAACAAAGGGTGCGGTGGCATATTCCAATCGCTTCTCTGGTCGCCGGAGCATAAATTGTGCTGGGGCAAGCTGTGGCACAAGTCGCGTATCTTCGCGGATGTCCAAAGTTCGTGGGCTACTCCCCTCTAGCATCGTCCGTGCGTCCTTTTCCGAAACTCCCCCAAATACAAATTTAGTGTGACACGCAGTAGTAGCACTTAGAAGCTGGCTATCAAGCTGGGATAAGTTTTGATGAAACAACATTAAACTCAAACCATACTTTGCAGATTGGTCAAGCATCGGCACGATGTCGGGTGTGATGAACGTCTGAAATTCGTCCATTATTAAGAAAAACTTGGGTAAAGTTTTGGCTTCTTCGCGGGTGCGCTGGCGTATCGTTTCCCAAATTTCATTTACTAACAGAGTCCCCAAAACCTTTGCGGATTCTGCTGAAAAAGTGAAGGTAGATTGCATATTGGCAAGCAAAATACCGTTGCCGTTTACAATCTCGCGGATGCTAATGTTATTCGTTTGTAGTCCACAGACACGGCGAAAAGTCTGATTCGTGATAATCCGAAAAAGGCGGTTTGCTGCGGATTCCATTTGCGATAAATAAGCGTTGTCGCTTTTCTCACCGATGAGCATTGCAAATGAATCTTGCATTGCTTCGGATTTGCAACGGGAAACGATAATGTCTCTCAAATGAAAATGTCTCGGTGAAAGAAAATATCTGAGTGAATCAATAGACAAATCTTGCTCTATCAGAACATAATATAGACATCGCATTACTCGTTCTAATCTGGGCATCGCAGAAATATCAGCACTTCCTAAAGCTTTCATTGTTGCGCCAACGAGTCGGTCAACCTTAGCAGTAATAGTTGCTTCTGTTTTTTCTTCCCCAAGGCGAAAAGGATTAAAGCCTACTACCCGCTTATCATTGGACGGATTGAAAAGAAAAATCTTGTTTCTCTGCGGTTTAATGTAAGCGAGCCATTGTAAAAGGTCGTGATATAAAAAGCCGTTGGGATCAATCACGCAAAAGCCCTGTCGATTTTTGGTAAATTCCCGTGCTACCCACTCGATTAACTTACTTTTTCCCTTGCGTGATGCACCAATACTGTGAACGTGCGCCTTGAGGTCGCTACGGTCTAAGTAAAGTGATGTTTCGGCGTTGTGCCGTGTTCCTATACGTATGGGTTGCATTAATCATTTTTGAACTCTTTTAATGAAAGTTCGTGCTGATATAGCATATCTTCGATAAATTCTTGCTGGTCGGGATGAGCTTCAACTAATTGCTTGACTGCATCTCGAAACTGCTGAATCCCCTGCACACTTGAGCGTAAATGGGCAATTTTGGCATCTACAACACTATTCATATTTTCATCTCCCCAAATTGGTTTGCCTGTGCCTCGTTGTAGCTCTTGCATATCTGTAATGCTGACCTCGTGAATAACTGCGCCCAAATCATAAATTGGTGTTCCTCGCCGTTTCTCATACGAATCATTAAATAAAACAAGTGCCTTTTTAGGCATTACCAACAAGTTTTGCAAAACAAATTCTTCGGCTTCTGTTTTATTCATCAATGCTCTGCGAGTCGTTCCAGGTAATGGTTTTTGCCGTATCCAGTTATGCAATGCAGAACGGACTCTTGAGGCAATGATCTGCTCAATATTTTTAGCTTTAGCAAAAGTTTCTAAAGTTTCTTTACTAGATAAATCAGGTGAATACATAACCGAAACGATAACCCCTACAAAACCATCGTCAGGGGTAGGTAGCTTAATATATTGCCTTTCTGCTTCTTCCCAACGTCCTTTGTGTTTGTTATACACTTGGTTAGATTTTGCCTCTTTTAAACACGATACTTCATCAATAAAAATGATGTTTTTTTTGGTGCGGATAACAGTTGCATCGTGGGGCATCAAACCAAAATTCAA
The DNA here is from genome assembly GCA_964451125.1 of uncultured Chitinophagales bacterium. Classification (GTDB taxonomy): domain Bacteria; phylum Bacteroidota; class Bacteroidia; order Chitinophagales; family JADIYW01; genus JADJSS01. The sequence goes on along the minus strand of CAYVGM010000029.1, from coordinate 10,399 downwards.
ACCGCTTGTAAGATATTTTCTACTATCAAGTCGGTGTGGCAAAACAATTACATCATCAGTAACTTTGAAGGTCAGGTAATAAAAAATAATCAGTCCTACGCCTATTAAAAAACTCAATACTGCTAACCAAAATAACAACATTGCTAATGCCATATAATCTCTATTTTTTCCCTGTTGTCTCAATATAGACTGCTACTTTTCCTCCCCCTAATAAATAAAACGGGGTTTCATCGCTTAGAACCATATTATAATTGCCTATTTCATGGATGCTTCCGTCTCTGGTTTTTACATAAAATGAGCTGACATTACGAGATAAGATTTTGAAATTGACACCCTTAGTAGAATTGATACCGCCAAACCAACAATTATTTTGTAAATCAACAACAATAGACGGAAAATCAGCATTGAGATTAACGGTGTTAGTATAAGGGCAAAGGGGGGCTTGTTCTCTACTATATTGTTTTACTTGATTTGATTCTGTGATGCTATTTACCCAAATAGCACAACCAAAAGAGACAAAACTAAAAATTACTAAAGCAATTCCAGCATTTCTAATATTTTTGCTAAGGCGTTGCGGCATACATAAACCACTGACAAAGAAGTTTTTGACAACGAAAATACGCTAATTTTTTATTTAAAGTCAATAAAAAAGGTATTAAAGAAAAACTTACAACTCGGCAATGAGGCTCTAGCGTTGTTCCCCGCCGTTGCCGGAAGCGCAGCGCAGGCTACCCGCTAAGAGTAAGTTTTACGGTTAGTAGAACTTACCGAAACGGTAAGTAAAGTCAGATTCATTTTGGTTAAAAATGAATCTGAGATTAGGGGGTAGCCTGCGGTAAGCAGGCAACGGCGGGGCGTTGTTATCCTTTAGTAATTACAGTATTTGTTTTAAGAAAAGTGTTGTAGCGGATGTAGCAACGGCTACTACGCCCGTTGCTACATCCGTTGGGCTTATTTCTGTGCTTTTAAAAGTTCTTCACGGACAGCATCACGCACCACCACATCAAAAATACTTTGCTGCCAAGACTGCGAAAAATCGGCATTTTTCCAACGATCAAGAGTTAGCAAAATTTGCTCATGTTTTTTAGTGAGGGCTTCACGCTCATCTTCCGGCAAGGCAAGGTAAAGCTGTTTACCTCGCTCCTGACGTTCTTCAAACGCTCGTTCTTCATCTCGTTTTTTGGCTTCTTCGCGCTCATCCTCTAGACGTTTCTTTTCGCTAGCCTGGGCGCGGGTGTAATCAACTACGGCACGATCAACATAGTTGGCAATCGCACCGAAAGTAGCAATTGGAAAATTAGTTTTTTCCGCTTCGTGTTTCGCAAAATCTACTATATGGCGAGCCACTTTGTCTCCGTGTTGGGCAACGATGGATGTTGCAAGGTCGCGGTGGTTTGAGCGTGCCGTTGTCGAATTTTCTAATCCGAAAAAAACAAGATTGAAATATGCTAAAAGTTTGTCGCCATCTAGTTCGGCTTTGGTTTGCGTTCGTCTGGTCGCGGGACACGTTGTTGTTGCCTCTGTATGACTCTCTAAGCCACGTTTTGCTTTGAGTGGTGGGATTGCCTCACCCTTAGCTGAAATAGTCGCTTGTGGGTTATTTTGAAGCATTTTACGTCCGCGTTTAACCACAAGTTTGTAATCTGTGCCATCTTTGGTTTTTTGGAGCGTAACGCTGGAAATTTGAAAGCCGTTGCTTAGTGGAATATTCCTAAGCTCTAAAATTGCTTTTTCAATAATTCGTTTTCTTGCAGATTGATAAACATATTCCTTTCCCTCAAGTCCCAAATCTTCAAAAAGCTCCTTTGTTTTCCTTTCATATGTTTTGATGTCTTTGGAAAGGATTCGATCTAATTGCGTGTAAAGGATTTGGGCTATATCGCTCTGAAAGCCAAAAACTATATCAAGTAAGACAGGTTTGGTGTGATTAAGTTTGAAATTTTGTATTAGGTCATCGCTAAACCGAAAATAACCCTCTGCCTTATTTGTTGTTCCTCCATCTTCGATAGATTTTATTTTGAGTTTATCGAGAATCCTAAAAGATTCTAAATTTTTATGTGTTTTTTTGGTTGTTGAATCAAAAAAGGCTCTTTTCCATAAAAAAGTAGTTGCTACTAGCCTTGATAGTGAATTTGTTAAAGTAGTTATGTTTCTAGTTCCCCATTTTTTGCCCTGCCTTTTCAGAATTCCGTTAAGCGAAAAATAAATATCTCCTTCACTTTTATTTTGTGATTCCCAAATTTCTATGAGCGTATAATAAGTTTTTTGATCTTCGGTGGTTAGTGTTCCTTTACGAGAAGCTGTTAGTTCTAACTCTGCTATATCTTTATTGCCATTTTCATCAATAAATTCTTTTCTTAGTAGTCTTGGTTTTGGTGGGTTTTTTGATTTTGAAGGCAACCAAATAGACCACTGCTCAAGATTTAACTCGGCTCTTACCTTTCGGTTTTGCTCTTGGTCTGAAGCTGCGGATGGGTGCATAAGATTACTTGGCAATTTTACGCTTGATTTTATAAATAAAACAAACCCAAAAATTAAAAATTCACACAGACTTTTTGATTATTGAGTCCGATAATGTAAAAAGTGTGTTAGAAAATAGTTATAAGTTAGTTAAAGAGTAGTTAGAGTTTTTAAAAGTGTTCAAAACCTCTTTCATATCAATCTTTTAGAAAAACCTCCTTGTTTCACACGCACAAGTAATTTGTTTCACACGCACAAGTAATTTGTTTCACACGCACAAGTAATTTGTTTCACAC
>CAYVGM010000029.1:1728-7543 GCA_964451125.1 uncultured Chitinophagales bacterium | reverse complement strand
GCACAAGTAAAAATCTATATTTTTATTTCATAACGCATAGTTTTATATTCAATATTTGCCTTATTTGCCCACTTATATACAGTGTTTTTAGAGCAATCTAAATCTACATAAAGGCGGTGAAAAAATGTCGGAAAACTACCCGAAATTTAGCGAACTAAATCAATCTATTTCTGTTGAAACAGCATTAGAAAAAATGTATAACCATACGCTCAGAAAAGTTAATAATTCTGCTCTGCGCGGTAAGTGTATTTTACCTTCGCATCCAGCGGGGCTTGTAGATGACAGCTTTTCAATCAATCCACAAAAGCAAGTATGGATTTGTCACAATTCAATTTGTCAGAACTCCCGAAAAGGCAAAAAGGGCGGTGATGTTATTGAATTAGTTGCAGTGATGGAAAACTGTTCACTTAAAGAAGCTGGGATAAGACTAATTCAATTGCTTCATAATGCCCCACAAGGCACGGAAAAGGTCGAACAGTCCCCTTTACTTTTATCTGCGGAAAACGTCCCTACTGTGGCAGAATACGGCGTATATGCTCCCCTCTGCTTATGGATAGAACAGGTAAAAGAAGCTGAATCAGATGTATATGCCTCGCAACTCTTAAGCACAATATTAGTCAAAGCAGAAAAGCTAGCGAATTAGAGTTTATTTCGTTATCAGACGTAAAACAAAAGCCGTCCAGCCGGGCGGTCTTTTTTTAGATAGTTATCTACTCAACTACGCGGGTAGGCAACTACGCAACTACTCGGACAATTTTAATTACATAGCTGAGTAGATAACTACGCAACTATGCGGACAGTTATTTTTTTAGATAGTTAGTAACGAGTCGTTCTAAAAGATCGCTCAATTCTTCCCCGCTATCAAACAATGATTTTTTGAGGTTAATATAAGTTTGTTTTTTCAAATATGCGCTGATTTGTTGATAATCGTTATTATTGCGTTTTGTTGTTTTCTTTACAGTTTTAGATTGTTTTACCGCCGGAGTAGGGGACGGTGTTTCAGAATTTTTACTACTTGGTTTTGCTGATGCTTCAATTTTAGGGGTTGAAACATTAGCAGTTTGATTAGAGGGTTTTAAGTTTAACTTCCCAGCAAAGCGGTTCTGGCGTGTGCTTTCCATTTTTTTAGTTGTCATAATTAATAATCTCCTTCGCTACATTCTCATAATCGCTCCAAGCTGCATCGGCGCGATCATCAATGACGGTATCTACCGAAATACCTAAAAGCGAAGCCTTAGAATAAGCAATATAACGGCGAATTACTGTAGAAAATACAGGGATTTCTAAAGATTCTAGATATTCCTGTGCTTCCTTGCCGTCAGCGGTCGGGTAAGGGGGAACAATAGTTAATAAAACCTTGTAATTTTTAGCGTTCATTTCTCTAAGAGTGATGATTGATTTCTGTAAAACTCGCAGGGCTGTTGCATCTGCTTGGGACGGAATAATAATCAAATCCATTTGCGCTACTAGCGTTTCTAAATCTTCTTTACTTACTCTTGGCTCAGAATCAATAACAATATGCGTAAAATCAGCAGGGCTATAATCATCTGATGCCCTAACGACCGTAAAAGGCATTGTGCCTTGCTCGGCGTAATCGTGTGCAGACTCGTTGGGATCGCCGTCAATAAGAAGTGTTGGAGCAAGTCTGCCCAAAAAGGTTGCTATATGTATCGCGGTAGTGGTTTTACCTACACCGCCCTTAAAAGAAGCTATTGCAATATTCATAAATGGCTCTAAAATTTGAGTAGTTGCGTAGCTGAGTAGATAACTACTTACCTACGCAACTATGCAGGAAGAATATCATTTGTGACATCAAAAAGTAAAACCGTGAGGCATTTTTGGCACGGTTTTACTTTTTCTTTGAAGTTAGGAGTATTTACAAATCCTGTAAGTCCTGTGTAATAAAGACATAGCTTAACAATCTAACTTTTGTAGAAAGTTCCCAGACACACAACACGATTTTAGGTTGTGTGCTGGGTATCTTTTTGCAAAAGGAACAATAAAGAATGAATAAGAAAACGAAAATGTCGCTAGGTTTGTGGATTCTTAAAACGTGTAGTCTGCTAATGTTTGCTATTGTGGTTTTGGCTGGAATTGCTGGTTATAAATGGCTAAATGAGCTTCAAAGTGGTTACTATGGGAGGTTGCTGAAGGATGGTTATATAGAAAATGTTGTTGCCACAACACTAGGGACTATGTTGGTCGTAGTTGGCGGAGTAGCAGTTATTATCTGCTTCTTCGTAGCAATACTACCCATGATGATTCAACTATCAGATAAAATGCAGGTGCTAAAAGAAGGAAATAAATTTTATTTCTAAACTACTATTTTTAAGCCGTGCCGGTTTTCACCTCGCACGGCTTCGCTTTTTTTGTGTCGGCGGGGGACTCGTGGAGGCAAATTTTTTATTGAGCCATACATCAACGCTTTTTCGTGGCTTTGTGTAGCGTTCCTGTGAAGTGCGGATAATATGCGCTTTCTGCTGGCTGTTGCGGGTGGCGATGGGCGCGAAACTGGTAATGTGCAGGGGATTAGATTGAATGAGCGCGGGGGATGCCTCTAGAGGGGTAAGGCTTCTAAAATACAGTTCAAAATCGGGCAAATTCTCAAACGCTGACGGTGCTATTTCGTTGGCAAACTCTCGCGCTAAAATAACGGCATCATCACCACTTATGCGAAAACTAATCAACGTCCCGCAGTTGCCGAAAATAGCGGGTAAAATACTGTCGTTGTGATGGCGAAGCTGGGCAAGTGTTTGAGTTGCTACGGTCAAAGAAAGGCGGTATTTCCTAGCCTCTGCCAATATAGACGCTAAATCTATGCCGTGCGTAAAGTTATGCACTTCGTCAATGTAAAAATAGTGAGGAATGCGCTCACGCTCCGGCGTGTCCTGTCGGGAAAGGGAAGCTAGATAAAGTTTGGTCGTAATAAGTGATCCAAGTAATGAAGCTATATCTTCGCCAAGTGCGCCTTTACTTACATCACACAGTAAAATCTTTCGGCTGTCTAAAAGATCACGAAAATTAAAACTGCTCTTGTGCTGACCAATCACGGAACGGAGTAGGGGATTGGTCGCAAAAGCTGAAACTTTATTAAGTAGCGGGGCTGATGCCTTCGCCCGTTGCTCATCGTCCCAATCGTATTGATAGGTGCGGTAAAACTGATGTAAAACGCTATCGTTCGTAGCAGTAAAAATCTTCTCGCGGTAATCGGCATCAGTAATTAAACGCAGCAAATCGAGTAGGGAAGTCGGCTCCGATTGACTAATGAGCGCAAGGCAAAAATTACTAAGTAAATACTCGCTTTGCTGTCCCCAAGCGTTTGCCCAAATAGTCTTAAAAGTGCTGACAATCGAAGAAACTACTAAGGGCTGGTAGGCTGTCGGCACTCGTTCCAAAATGTTAATACTGCTGACGGCTTCAAGGTCGCCGGGTTTGAAGTAAATGACATCATTCGTCCGGGATTTTGGAATGTGTTCTAAAATCTCATCTATTAGCTGTCCGTGTGGATCTATAACTGTTACGCCCTCGCCGTTGGAAATATCCCAAACGATTTGATTACGGAGTAACGTAGTTTTTCCTACGCCACTTTTACCGAATAGGGCGGTGTGTCGGCTTCGGGCTTCGGGGGAAATGCAGACAGGCTTTTTATCGTCTTTGGTTTGCGTAAGGTAGCCAATGGGCTGGGGGTGCATCGGCTAATGTTAATTTCGCGTTATCTCTTGAACAAGCCATACATCAGGTTGCTGATTTGTTCGAGCCAAAACCATCTTAAAATCTCCAACTTTGTGATAATTAAAGGTCTTTACTTCTTCGTCTATCCGTCCATAAAGCTCAACCGTTTTTGCGTCCAAAATATTAACAGAACTGTATGTTAAATCCGAAGGACACCTGAAGAATTTATTGACACTGCAAGGTTTTAAGTTATTAAGAAAGTTTATTACTCCATTGATATTTGGAGAATTATTATCTATAAATCGGGAGTTTCTTTGATTTCGATTTATATCTACAACAATATTGGCTAAATTTCGGTATGGAAATGACAACCAAATTTCGTCATCAACCGAAGCTAATGCTTCTAAGTTAAGATTTATTGTCTTGTCCTCTAATCTAGGTAGAATTGTGTTTAATCTATTTAACAAAATAGTTATAGATTCAGGAAAATCATTTCTACCAACATTTTTTAATGCCCTAACTAACTTGTCGTCAGAATATATTTTGTCTAAATCGTAACCTGACTTTATGGTAGTAGGGTATCGCCCTCTTAAGGCATTTATGATAAAAGGAACTATTTCTTTAACCTTATTATTTGAAAGAAATTCAACAGAGTTATTGAAAGGGTATGTATAAGGGGTTTGTTGCTTAAAGACTTCTAAGGCATATCTTTTTGTCTCCTCAATTCCAGCTAATTCAGTAAGCTGGGAAATAGAATACTGATAATTCTGATAATAATCACTTTTTATTAAATCTGATTTGTATTTATTTATTAAAAAATCTGTTGCGGATTTAGGATATGGTTTTTGCCAAAATATAACAGTTCCCTCAACCATAAAAATATTTACAATGGTTTGAGTTCCGGGTAAAAACGTGAAAAGCAATATAATTTGTTTCAAAAAATGGTCACTTACTCTCGGAACGGTTTTATCTAAAGGATAATTTATGGTTACATAAACTAATTTCTGTCCCTCAGCGACTGAATTTAAGGTGTTTGCATCTCTAACTTCTGAGATACTCCAATTGCAATTTTTGGGGAATAAGAAAAAAAGGCTGCCAAAATCTCGCATTAAATTTACATTATAAATCTCTTCAACATTCCGAGATGCGTCTTCTGAAGGATTTATTATTTGAGTTAATTTATTAGTCATTCCCTCATAAAATTCATTGATCTTTCTCTCCCATAAAACTTGCGGATTTTTTCCTTTTATAGCTGCAATATTAAGCTCAGAATAATAAAGTGAATCTATAATCGCCCTGTAATCTTGAGTTTGCATACCTTTAATAAAATGGGAAATAGCACTGGAATATGGCGTATTATTAGTTGACTGAACTTTTTTTGTTTGTAGTTTCCTATTTTTAGATTGAGAAAAAGAATTTTCTATCAAAATTAGAAGGAATAAGCTCAAGATAGTTGTTATTGCGATGAATTTGCAGAAGTATCTCATAAAAAAAAGATAAGGAAAGACTCAAAATAAATCTTTCCCTGAAACTGATTTAACTTAGAAGATAGCTGATTTTTTAGTCAGTTATCAGTATTAATTAAGAAGTTATGTTAAAAAGTTACATAGAATTTATTTGAGGTAGATTTATGCTAAAAAAATCATACAGGTTTGCAAATTTTATTTTGGACTCTGAGAAAAGGTATTTTTCTAAAAATAATTTAGAAATTGAGTTAACTGATTATGAATTCGATGTTTTGCTGTATTTAGTAGAAAATCGGCTTCGATTTTGTTCAAAAAATGAAATTATAAATACTGTTTGGGGAATAATCGTTAGTGACAATTCTGTTGAAAAAATAGTTTCCAAATTAAGAAAAATCTTTGATGATAATGTCAATGAACCTAAATTCATTAAAAGCAGACGAGGCAAAGGCTATTCATTTATCTTCAACAAGGTTTCAGAATTAGAGAATACTGTTCCCGCAAGAATTGACAAAAATATTGAAATTTCTGCATCTCCTCAAATCAGAATTCCACTGAATTACAAAACTTTAATTCTATGTGGCTGCCTTTTCGTTTTGTCATTAGCAATTGGGGTTGTTCTATTAAAAGGTAGCGATATTCTGGAAAAACTTAATGCAACCAATATCTTGGCTGACGAT
>CAYVGM010000029.1:0-1718 GCA_964451125.1 uncultured Chitinophagales bacterium | reverse complement strand
CAAATAAATCACTTATTATCAAGTCCCGGATCAAAGTTTCATATGCTCAGAATATGAAAGAAAAAAATTATTGTCTTGGCTTCTTTGGCATTACTCCGAAAAATCCACATCTTGAAGATAGAGATACAAGGGATAAATCAATTTTTGGGATTTATTATGCAAATTATGACTATTCGGAGTTATATCCAAATGGGGAAATTGATTCCTTCCCAACTGAGGGCTGGTTTTTATTTAGAAATGGTGGCGCACCAAACAAAAAAGTTGATTATCGAGACGGAAAGGTAAGTAAAAAATTGGCACCTCTTTGGGATACCTGGTTTGAGCAAAAGATTATTTATAATCCCTCAAATCAAACGCTATCTTTATTTATCAATGGGCAACTTTGTGATGTGTTTGAAACTGGAGACTTATTCAAGGATATAGAAGAAAACAAAATACGAGTCGAAATAGCTCCTAGAGGATGGTTTCGGTATCACGCCATAGAAGTTGATTATATTGAGATTTATCAATAGAACTATTTGGACTCCGTCAAGGCTCTTATTACTGAACTTCTACCAATCTTTACTTTTTTTAGCTTTTTTCAATCTGAGAGTTATTTACCTTAAATCCTTATACAGTAAACTTTTCTACCTTTTTATTCTAATCTTTTAAAAGATTGTTTTTAGACTTATTCACTTTTCTTTTCAGTATTTGAAAGAAGGAAGGCTAAAGAAATTAATTTCTTTAGCCAACTTGACAAAGCTGCAACATTTGTGCCGACTTATAAAATTTGACTTTTTATATAATTTGTTTTACAATAAAGACGGGTAGTAGATTTATTCTACCTAGCCGTAAGGGAATGTCATAGGTCTGTTCTCAAACTTCTTTGTCATTCCCTTTCTTAGTTAGAAAGGAGGTTAGTATGACAGAAGTTCTTGTGATATTTACAGGGCACTTAACGGCATCGTTAGTAGCAATGCTTATCAAACACTATCTGTTTGAGCGCAAAGTAACCTAATGATGTAAAATTAGCAATATATTTTAGATAATGAATGGTTTCTCTCTGAACGGCGAAGTTGGAAACCATTTTTTGTGTTCAAACAACAAGAATAAGTTGTTTTTTTTTAAAAAATATGATATATTTGTGAGTTTTTTGCAACCTTTCAAAGTCCGAAACTACAGAGTATATGGATTTGAAACACAGTTGTCAAGAGTAAAATTAAAAAAAGGTTGACATTTTATTTAAATTAATGGTATTATGTAAAGTGAGAATAGACCTATGACATTCCTATACTAGGAATTATAGGGAAAAGGTTTTGTGTTACACGCAAAACCTTTTTTTATTTCTCAGGACACGGAGCTATTCCACTTACTGATTTTAAGACTGAAATAATTACCTGTGCCAAATACCTTTTATATGCAACTACCCAAATAGAGCTATTAAAGAGCTATTCAGTATTAGTTATTATACCCAATTTAATAATATTTTCCTACTGTTTTTTAAGAATTCTAATTATAGAACTTCTGCCTATTTTTAATTTTTTTGCAATCTGTGAATTGTTAAGACCTTCTTTATTTAGTTTCTTTATTTCGGACTCTTTTTTTGAAGCAGTCTGAGGTCTGCCGTGATTTTTTCCCTTTTCTCGTGCGTGGGCGATTCCAGATTTAACACGCTCCCGTAAAAGGACAAGCGGGAGGGAACGTGCGAAATTGCCCCACAAGGCTATTTTTTTAGATTC
>CAYVGM010000028.1:0-18303 GCA_964451125.1 uncultured Chitinophagales bacterium | reverse complement strand
AATCATTTAGGTTATTTTTTGATGACACATTATATGTTGGATTTATTGAAAAATGCCGACAGAGGAAGAGTGGTTAATGTGGCTTCACTGGCACATCGATTTACCAATATGCGTTGGGATGATTTGCAGGCAGAAAAGTTTTTCAATTCGTGGATACAATACGGTCTAACCAAATTGAGTAATATTCTATTTAATAAACAATTGAGCAAGTACTTAAAAAACACCACACATATTACATCAAATTGCCTGCATCCGGGAAATATTAATTCCAATTTTGGCAGAAGCGGAAACATTGCACTCAAATTCCTTATGGATAATTTTGGTTTCGTATTAACTGATGTACATAAGGGAGCACAAACTTCTATCTATTTGGCGACTTCTCCCGAAGTTATTGATAAAACCGGATTATACTGGTATAGAAAAAATCCAACCATTCCATCTATGGAAGCCATCAGCTCTGACAATGCTCAGCGTTTGTGGGAAATTTCATTAAAGCAAACAGGTATTAAAGAATTTGGTGTAATATAAACTATTCCCATTTTCCAAATTCCAGACGTAACCTGTCTGACCAAGGTTTGGATTTTCCATTTTGTGGGTCAGTAGCCACTATGATACACTCTCCATATGCTCTGATTTCATTATTTACACTTACCTTTTGCATCACCGTCAGGCTAGTATTGCCAACTTTTACAATGCCTACTGCTATTTCTATTTCTTCAGGATGAATAATCTCTCGTACAAAATTACAAGTTAATTTTCCTACTACAATTCTGATATTTTCATCAAAAAATAAATTCCATAAACCCGTTTGATTAAAAAATGTGACACGTCCGGTTTCAAAATATCTGAAATAAATAACATTATTGATATGGTTAAATGCGTCCATTTCGCCCCAGTAAACATCTTGCTTTACAGGGAATGGAAATTTGATATTTGCTAATTCATTCATCTTCTAAAAATAAAAAAAGTCCTGACTAAGCCAGGACTTTTATGCATTAAGCAACTGTTTTATTTCTTTGCCAATTTTTTAGGATTAGTAGTTTTTGTATGCGTTGAAACATGATGTTCAGGCTTAGGATTTCTTGATTTTAACCAGTTGTCCAAATCATATTTGATAGGAGAGGCGATAAATACAGAAGAATAACAACCGATAACAACCCCGATTAACATGGCAAATGAAAATGCTCTCAATACCGGTCCTCCAAAGATAAATAAGATAAATACCGTAATAAATACCGTAAATGCCGTATTGAATGTTCTTGATAAGGTAGAGTTAATGGCATCATTCATCGTTTGTTTTACATCAGCATTCGGATGCAATCCCAAATATTCACGCAAACGGTCAAAGATAATCACCGTGTCATTAATGGAGTAACCGATAATTGTCAGTAATGCCGCTATAAAAATCTGGTCAACTTCCATAGCAAAAGGCAAAATGCCGTGGAAAATTGAAAACACCGCTAATACAACGAATGCATCGTGCGCTGTTGCAGCAATTGCACCTACTGAATAACCTACTCTTCTGAAACGAATCAGGATATAAGCAAATATTACGACCAAGGCCAGGATAGTAGCCCATGTTGAACTTCTTTTAAAATCAACAGACATAGTAGGATCTATTTTAGTAGAACTCATCAGATTCACTAATTTGAATTTTTCCTGAGAAGTATTCGGAATAAACTTCTTAAGCCCGTTGTATAATGCTTGTTCTACTTTGCCATCTACTTCTTTGCCTGTTTCTTTTATTAAATAGGAAGTAACAATTTTCAATTGATTTTCTGAGCCGAAGGTTTTAATAGTGGTACCATTGCCCAATGTTTTATTCAGTTCATTACGTACATCTTCAATATTTTCAGGTTTGTCAAAACGAACTTTATATTCACGACCACCTTTAAAATCTATACCTAATTCGAATCCTCTGGTAGCAAATGAGATAAAACCGGCTATAATTATAATTCCGGAAATGAGATAAGTTATTTTCCGTTTTCCGATAAAATCAAAATTATATCCGTGTAAGAAGTTTTTAGTAGCTTCAGTATAATATGTTAAGTCTTTACCTTTTTCGTGTAAAAATTCAACAACTACTCTCGACATTAATACCGCCGTAAAAAGAGTACATAAAATACCGATGATTAGTGTAACGGCAAATCCTTTTACCGGACCTATACCAATCCAAACTAATATTATTGCAGTTAGTAATGTTGTAATATTCCCGTCTAAGATAGCAGGCAAGGAGTGTTTAAAACCCTCAATAGCAGCTATCCAGTTCGATTTGCCTAAGCGCAATTCTTCTTTAACACGCTCATATATAATTACATTAGCATCTACCGCCATACCTAAGGTCAATACGATACCGGCAATCCCCGGCAAGGTAAGTGTAGATCCTAAAGCAGCCATTAAACCGATAATCAAAAATACGTTGAGTAGTAACATGATGTCAGCCAGCAAGCCTGCGGTAGAGTAAAATACTATCATAAATAATACGATAAGTATAAATGCAACGCCCATAGACAATAAGCCGGCTCTGATAGACGGACCGCCTAATGAAGCACCAATCACTTCTTCTTCAATGATACGGGCTGAAGCCGGTAGTTTACCTGTTTTCAACACATTGGCCAAGTCAGTAGCTTCTTGCTGATCGAAACCTCCCGTAATAGATGAAGTACCGTTAGGAATAGGTTCATTTACATTAGGAGCTGAATATACCTGATTATCTAATACCACTGCAATATTTTGATTTACATTTTTAGTTGTTAAATCTTTCCATTTCGTAGCACCTAAAGAATTCATGCGCATGGTTACTTCTGTACCGCCTGTTTGAGAAATATCAGGGCGGGCATCTGTAATAACACTGCCATCTAATGGAGCTTTACCATTCGTTGTAGATTTTCTTATTGCATATACTTGATAGAATTTATCTTTGTCACCTGTGCTTTTAGCAGAAAGCATGTAAGTAAAATCAGCAGGAAAGGCTGCTTGTACATCCGGCAAATTCATATAACTGGAAAGCAATGCAGTATCTAAAACACGAACATAACCGAAAATTGGAGATTCCTGAAAGCGATTTTGTTGGTCAACTGCCGGTTGTAAAACAGCATAAAGCGGATAATCATTCTTGAATTTCTCTAATTCGTTATTTTTAGAAGTATCAGCTTTCTTATTTCCCGACATCAGCGGATTAGCTGAGTTATTACTGTCAGTTGTTTTTGTAGATGTATTACCTGTTAGTATAGAAGCAATTGCACTATTAGCTGTATCACCTTTCAAATCTTTTTCTGTATCCAAATAGTTTTTTAATGCTTCATTGGCATCATTCAGGTTTTTGGCAATTTCTGTAGCTTTATAACACTCCCAAAATTCAAGGTTGGCTGTAGCCTGTAATAATTTACGTACTCTTGATGGATTATCAGCTCCGGCAATCTCTACTGTAATACGACCTTTGTTCGGCTCTAAAGTAACCGTAGGCTGTTTAGTACCAAATTGGTCGATACGAGTTTGGATAATATTATAAGTTCTGTTAATTGCATCTTTAGCTTGGCTTCTGATATAATTTTCCACTTTACCATCAGAACTTTCAGCAGTGATATAATCTTTATTATTGCGTGTTGCAAATATATCGGCAAGTTTTGTATTAGGGCTCAGTTTTCTGAATTCTCTTAAAAACAAAGTGATATAATCATCGCTGCTGGTAGTCATTTGCTTTTCTGCCGTATTAAGGGCAGCGTTGAAATTCGCATCTTTACTTTTATCAGAGATAGATTGCAACAATTCCTTTAAAGAAACCTGCAATACTACACTCATACCGCCTTTGAGGTCAAGACCTAAGTCTAATTGTTGTTTTTTACAAGATTCGTATGTATTACCCAAAAATATTTTTTCAGTACGAATAGAATCCAAATAGCGGTTTTTGTAGTTGATTTGTGTCTGATGGATTGAATCTTCATAAAGAAACTGTGCAACTTGGTTGCCCGGATATAATTTAGCAGGGTCTTGCAATGGAATAGCTTTTTCAGCCAATTCCTTAGCTTTATTTTCGACAGCATTCACTTTAAAAGTAAATGAAAGACAATAAATACATATCAAGACAATCAAAGCCGTAAGCGCAATGAGCGCGGTTCTGGTACCTTTCCCCATAATAAATTTAAAAATTTAGGGGGCAAAGATAAGCATTTTTACTAAGAAAAGTAAACGGTTATCCACATATTGTGTTATAAATCAATTAAATTCAACAATTGAAATGCTACATGTGAAAAGCAATATAAATTCATTACTTTTTACCTTAGAACTAGCATATAACTTCAAATTTTATTCTGCAATTTTGCCTATATTCACTTTGTCAGCAGCAGAAACCGGATTGATAAGGGCTATTGCATTGTCAGGAAAACGGCATTGGTAATTTTTGAATTGTGTATTGGTCAGATAACGAACATCGGGACGATAGTAATCGGTTGATATAATTTGCGCACCGCTGATGAATGCCTTGTTCTGACGGTCATAATTGCCGGTTCTGTTTTCATTGTTAGGTACATCAGCTCTTGTTCTTACAATATAATTTTTCTGTACCGTACTGATTATTTGACTTTGTTTGGCAACCGGATCATCAAATTGTATAAAAGCAGCGTATGCATCATTTTCATTTGCCTGCACAAACATAGCACGGTTTTCCAAATTGGGATGTCCTTGTACATATTCGTTTACGCTTTCTCCTTGCATGACAAAAATAAATTTACCTCTGCTTTCACCTATGGTTGGCCAGTTATTAGCTAATACAGCTGCTTTCAAAGTAGCATAATTACCTCTGACTTTGTCAGGCGTAATCACTTTTTGTAAGTCATTTCCAAAAACAAATTTTATTTCATCATCAATCTGATCGGTCAAAGCAGGGGTAAATTTTATGGCTGTTGTAAACCCTAAAAATCCCAGTACATCACCAACGGTTTGCTCTTTTCCTTCTATCAAAATAAAAACAGGCAAGTGATTGGGGTGAGCATCCGACCAAGATTTTAATGCATTTAACGCACTTTTAAACGTGTAAAAATGAGTTTCATAGTCAATGTCAGGGATTTGCATAATTTTGTATCCCGGTGCTTGAAGTTCTGTAATGTTTGAATTGAGAGGCATTCCTGCAAAAATGTTTCCTTGCCTTTTATAAAATCTGCTTCCTTGCGGATCTGCATATATATCTAATTCAAAACTTCTAAGCGCATAAGTATTTAGTTGGATATCCAAAGGTTCGTGTGCATAATCCAATGCTTCAACTTTATAATCCGAAGGCAAAATAAAGTTAATGCGCTGCAGAAATGAAAAAAGCCTGTTATCCATATGTTTGTGATAACTGTTATGGCTTCCCAATATCTGAATTTGATTCAGTTTCAATTGATTTATAGCTGTTTGATCAGGAATAGATGATAATCGAGTATTGTTATTATCTTCTTTTTTACAAGAAATAAAAAATATCAGTAAAATGGCAATTGTATATTTGCTCATACGCTTAAATTAGCAACTGAATATAGGTAATAATTTGGTAATATTACATGCTTTTTCAGAAAAAATTGTACACTCTTGTGAAAATAACACTTCCGTCATGAATTCAGATTTTAATAACCTGGGTTCGGGATAAGTGTTTCAATTAAAAAAATAGTTGATTTTTTATGCAGAACCACCTCCTTTTAATTCCTCCACCTTGTTAAAGTGGAGGAAAAAATGAGAAATCAACTATTTTATCAGCTTATTTTTCTTAACCCGAACTCAGGTTAATAAATTCAATTCAGCTTTTCTTAATTTTGTAAAATGAGTGAACAAAAAGTAAAATGTCCGAATTGTGGGAGTGTTTTTCCTATAGATGAATTGTTGAGTCATCAGGCGGAAGAAAAATATCGTTTGGCCTTTGAAGAAAAGATGAAAGCACAACAGCATGTTTTCGCAACGCAAGAGAAAGAATTCGCATCCAAACAGGCAGCTTTTGAAGAAAAAAGATTGAAAGCACAAGAGGAATATTTACAAAAACTGGAACAAGACCGAGAGCGCATTAAAAAAGAAGAACAGGAAAAGACGAGTAAATTAATCCGTGAAGAATTTGAACTTAAACTTAAAAATCAAGAAGATGAATTGAGTGCCCGCAAAAGAGAAAATGAACTGTTAAAACAAAAAGAGCTCGACTTTCTTAAAAAGCAGGAAGCACTGCTGGAAAAAGAAAAAGAAATAGAATTACACATACAACGTCAACTCAATAAAGAACGTGAACGATTGGCTGAAAAAATAAGCAAGCAAGAACAAGATAAAAACGACCAGAAGCTTAAAGAATTACAATTTAAGCTGGAACAGCAAGTAAAGCTGGCAGAAGAATTTAAACGCAAAGCCGAGCAGGGCTCCATGCAAATTCAGGGCGAAATACAAGAGCTGGAACTGGAGGCTATTTTGAAAGAAGCATTTCCTTTTGACCATATTGATGAAGTAGGCAAAGGTGTAAAAGGAGCAGATTGTATTCAAACGGTGAGGAATCAGTTTGGTCAAATTTGCGGTAAGATTATATATGAAAGCAAGAAAACACAAAATTTTGCCAATGACTGGATTGAAAAACTAAAGATAGATTTAAGAGCACAACAAGCCGATATTGCGGTGATTGTGACACAAGTTATGCCGAAAGATATGTCACAATTCGGCGAAAAAAATGGGGTTTGGATTTGCAGTTTTGTGGAGGTTAAAGCACTTGCTTTTATCTTACGACATTCGTTAATAAAAGTTTCTGCTGCGTTAAAATCGCAGGAAAATAAAGGCGATAAAATGCAGGTATTATATGATTACCTGACGGGAAACGAATTTGGTGAGCAATGGAAAGCCATCCGAGAGGGATTTTTGGGTCTGAAAATTTCCATCCAAAAAGAACGGGATGCTATGGAAAAATTGTGGAAAGCGCGTGAAGTGCAACTGCAAAAAATATTGCTTAATGCCACCCATATCTCCGGATCAATTGAAGGTATTTCCGGATTGGAAAACGTAGATATACACTTGCTGGATGAATAACTTAGCGCAACAGCGTGATTGTTCCTTTGGTAAAAATCTTCTCGCCGGTACGAGTTTCAGTATATTTTAAAGTCCAGATATATTCATCCAAAGGTTGAGGTGAATTTTTAAATTGACCATCCCACTTGATTTGAGGATCTGGTGAAGAAAATAATAATTCTCCCCAACGGTTATATATTTCAAATGTATATTCTGAATAAAATTCGCATTTCTCAATGGGACCAAATAAGTCATTATAGCCGTCATGATTCGGACTGAAGGCTTCAGGAATATAAAAATGACAATCACATGATTTCAATCCTAGTTTGAAAGTATCACGTTCTATCGTACAGCCATCAGTTACTTGTAGCCAATAGGTGCCTTTTTGTGTGGCAGTATATGTGGAGAGCTGACTGCCGTCTTGCCAAACATATCGCACATAAGCCGGATAAGTCAATGCTATTGTCCAAGCATCATCCATACAGATAATAGTATCATCTCCCAGCTGCGGTTTGTTTAGTTTAGGCAGAAAGGAAATTTGAAATTGAATAATACTGTCACAGCCAACTGCGTTTTGCAGGGTGTCCACATATTTTCCTGCTTGCAAAATAGTATCTCCTTTTGGTAAAATAAAATAAGCATCATAACATAAGCTGGTATCTATACTTGCATTGCTCAATGCTTTTAAACTTAAGTAATAATGATAAATGCTATCGCAACCATTTAGGCTGGCATAGCGTACTTGATAATTACCTGCTTGTGAGATGATTTGACCATTGGGCAAAGTGTAACTATCACCAATACAAATAGAAACAGAATCATAAAAATGAAAAACAGGATGTGTCGTTAGTTGTATAGTTAAAATGCTGTCGCAACCTACACTGTTTGTAAGTGTATCAGTGTAAGTACCATTTGCATAATAACTATGTTGATTTAATTTCAGTGTATCACCAATGCAAATAAATGGATGAATTGTTGCGTAACTTTTATGTGAAGCTTTAATAAACGTGGTATCATAAATGTCTTCCGTACATGAGCTTCTGTCATAAATTTTTACGATATACATACCCGAATCCAAACCGGATAACTGATGTGTGGTATCGCCTGTATTCCATAAATAACTGACAGGTAGTGATGACTGAATGATTTGAATATTTATTTCACCGTTGTTTCCGCAAATGGCATTTGTTTTTGTTTTCGAATAAATGATATCAGTAATCCCCGGACATTTTAAATAATTTATTTCTACAGTATCCATTACGACACAGCCATTTGCTGTATCTAAGACCGTCCATACATACGTATATCTGCCGGGAAAAACATCGACATGAACACCTGTATTGTGTAAATGCACGTTGTCAAACATGGAAATACCGGAAGAAGGATTGATTTGTGTCCACGTCCCCATCGCATTCGATGGAATCGCGTTCCCTTCCAGAAAAGTAAAAGCAGTATCTACAATTTTATCCTGTCCCGCATTAGCCGTAACGACAGAAGCAGAAAAGTCTTCAACATAAATTGTTTTATTCAAATCGCAATTGAAATGATGTACCCGTAAATGAAAAGTATCCGCACCACTTGGAATAGTGTAAATGACAGGTTGTGTACCTAGCGTGTCGCCATGATTGTTTGTCCATACATAAGAGGTATTAAAAATATCGGGCGCAATCAATTCTACTCTGCCATCGCATTGCTTTTTATAAGTCGGCACAAAATCTACACTTAGTACTTCTGTCGCAAAATCCATACTTATACCACAAGCATCTGTTACTTTAAATTGCGAAGTACCTAAAGGCAGGGTATTGTAAAAGACGGATGTAGAATCAGTAGTGATTGGTGGAATGCTGGAATGCATTACCTCATAAGTGTAAGGTGGTCGTCCGTCTGAAACACTCACTTTAATAGTTGCATTATTGCCATTACAAATCAAACCATACGTAGCACTAAGTGATGGTCGGGTATAAAATGGAGTAAAAATAGTATCTGAAAAGAAATTACATTGTGCATTTCCCTTATAAAATACAGCATAATAAGTGCCGTTTTTCAGATTGGAAAATAAACCGGACGGACTGTATTGCACAGAAGATGGATTGCCAACTTCTTGTATTGTATAATCCATTGGACTTACGTTGCAAAGAGAATAAAAATTTGCAGCAGCAATAGCATTAATACGGGCAGTATCATAATAACCAAAAGCTTTTACTACCGAATTTCCGGGGCAAGAGCCTATGGCATCCAACTGATATTGATATAAATCAGGTAAATACAATGGTTGATAATTACATCCTTCTGTTAATAAATATCGACCTGTATCCAGCCCTAAGAAGTAAAAGCTGCTGGTCAGATTGGTATTAACTCCTGTAAGTGTATAAAACTTAGTAGGAGGGTTATTCAGTAATTCTACTTGCCAAGCAAAACGACATTTGTTATTCACTACTTTTACGGTTGGACGCACACACATGCGAACAGTATCTGCAAATCCTGTTTCAGGAATATAAGGGATCGTATCTGTGCCACAGTTGGGATAGTAAGCAACCAGATAGGCTAAGCCGGGCTGTATACTATCGTTAAAATGTACACCCGAATCAGATAAAACGTGATAAGCTGAATCCAGTTGAGCTACATATGTTGCGCCCAATATACCGGTAGGTGTCTTGCTGTTTACACATACTTTGCTACTGTCTATTTTAACGCCTAAAATCAGTTTAGTACAATTTTTGGTAGCATAATCTAATTTCAGACGTATAGGATTGATGTAATCGTACATTGTCGTATCACACAATGTGTCTTTTATACTAATCTTATAGCAACTATCGGGATGAATGGAAAGCAATCCGCTGTATGAAGTCGCTACCTGGTGATTATTTAAATCATATAAGGTAAATAAGACATTAGTATCAATGTCACAATCTTTATATACATAATATTTAACCTGACTGCAATTTTGAGAACGTTTTATTTTTATATTACGATAACATTTATCAGTCAGATTGAAATTTAATATTGCAGAATCACCACATGCATTTTTGGCAACAATAGAATAATTTCCGCTCTGCAGGTGTTGCATAGTCACTACCGTTGAGTCATTTTGCATGGTGATATCAATAGGTGTAGGTGCAGTAAGTGTATAATAATGTACAGGATAAAAGTTGAATTCTTCATTTAATTCATTCAAATATGAAGCTCTGAAATGTATTAATCCTTTTTCACAAGTGAGTGTGTCCGCAAAAGTAAACTGCATGCGTGTAACTGTTTTGAGTGTTTTTTTACCGCATGAATCGATAACACCATAATGGATAGTATCATTTGTTATTGGAAATCCAGTAACCGTTGGTGTATTGCTGATTACATCATTAGCAATATATTGAAAGCTTTGTCCGTTACCGCCAGTCACATTGCCTATAGTAATACTTGCTGCCGAAAAGTTGACACAAGCCAGATTAAAATTAAAAGGATTAGTGCCACATACTGTAATTTCAGTTCTTAAACCGCATGAATCCCTGATACTTACTTTCATGTCTTGCAAACAAGGGTTGGTAACAGTAAAATTTCCGGTAGTATTTGATTCGCTAAATCCAGTTGCAAGCAAGGTATATATAAACCCTCCATTTCCGCCACTGATACTGGATAATGTTATGTTTCTTATACTCCCGGCTGAAGTGCAGCGAAAAAAAGCTCTTATCGGGTTGGGAGTCACCACTATTACTTCTGTATAAATATTGTCGCAGCTGTCTTTTATACGGAATGGATATGCACCAGGATTAAAACAGGGAAAAACAGGATTATTGGTATAGGGTAAAAAGGTGTTTCCGCCATCAATCGAATAGGTGTACTGATAGGGTGCTTTACCATTGACAGCTTGAAGTGTAATAGTTGACATAGATTGTGTTGCTGTAAAACGCAGAGGTGCATAAGTGCCATTAACAGTTACACTAATCAGTCCGGTTGTATTATTAAAATCAGTAACACGAATAGAATAATTTCCGGGAGGTAAATTTTGAAATGTTGCCACATTTTGTGCAGGACGCACTATCCCTGTAGTACTGGCTACAATTTGATACAAATAAGGAGAAGTTCCTCCCGATGCATTTACTGTAATAGAGCCGTTAGAACTGCATGTAGATAGTGTTGAAGTTGAGGTGAGAATTAGCTGCGCTTTAACAACACCTAACATTAAACATAATATGACAGTCAGAGTTTTCTTCACACGATAAAGATAATATAATTATAAATTAATCGAGCTTAATTGAAATTCTTCTTTTTTTTGATACTTACATATAAAGTCATAATTAATTGAAAAATAGTTTATTGTAAATAAATTAGTGGAAAATCAGTTTACAAATAATGAAAAATATCTGATAATTATCTTAATTTAGAGAATTGCATTTAATTTGTAAGTTCAGTACGAAAATAAAAATTAATCCGTAGCAATTTATTATTTATATTTGTCCAATAAAATAATAAAATGAAAAAAATAATTTTGCTGTTAAGCCTTTTTGTAAGTATTGCTATAGTGGAAGCCAAAGACAAAGGCCCCAAAGTGGATATGAATGGTGATACGGTAACCGTAGATGGTGTAAACCAGTTTATTTTTGAAAAGATTAAACCTGTACCGGGTATCTATAATTACTATATAAAGAGTTTAGATGGCAAGAAATTGGCTTTTTTGAAGTTTCAGGATTATCATGACCCAAAAGAAATTAGTTCTGCAAATCCTAATGGCAGAGTTACCTATTATGAAGTTACGTTTTTGGAAAGCAATCAAATTGCAGAAATAATGGCTTATGCCCGCCAAATTAAAATGGCTGAATATATCGTTAAACAGAACTTAGTAAAAAACGGAGAAATAACTCCTGAGGCTGAACAAGAATTTATTATGGTTAACGGTCGAGAATATTCCAGAAAAAGAAATGAGCTTAATGGCGGCAATACGATTATCATTAATAATTCAGAACCTGAGCCAAAAAATAAGTTTAATATCAATATCGGGATGTAATTTTTCCCTGAATCGATTTACAGGAATCAGCAATTACTTATTTCGTTATTTAGTAACTGCACAATTTGTTGTGCATGAGTGACAATCATAAAATGTCCACCATTTTTGACTATATGAGTTACTCCTGTATTTGGCAGAAGGAGTATTTTGTCTGCATCTCCATGTATATGAATAATCTTTTTGAGATTATGTGTTGCTTTCCAGTTTAGTACTTGAAAGATTGCCCATTTTAAAAAATCAGGGTGAGTATCGTGAATAATAATATCCAATAATTTTTTGTCTTCAAATTTAGTTACTCCAAACAGGAAGGCATTTAGTTTATCCAAATGGATAAGAGATTTAGCAGGTAAAATACTTGTCCAAAACGGATGCTTAAAGAGCTTGTAAAACATAGGAAGTTCAACTTCATGCTTAACGGATGAGATTAATATAATTTTTTCTGTCAAAACAAATCTGGAGCATTCCAGAGCCATGATGCCGCCAAATGATACACCAACAAAAATCGGATTTTTAAAAGGAATTTGTTTAGCAATTCGTTCGGCATATTCACTAATTGACTGATTGTTTTCGGGTAATTCCCATTCGATATAATAGGGATTTATGCCATTAAGTTTTAGTCTTTCAAAAACACGCTTATCAGCACCTAGTCCGCTAAAAAATACAATATTATAGACCTCGTAGGTTGGCAAGAGAGATAAAAATAACCTATTGAAAATGTGTATAGTATAAATTTGAGGTGAAAATTAGACCTCGTAGGTGTTGGTTAATAATAGGTCAAGCGTTGTACTTTTGCTAAATATTTTGACAAGCGTATCACTTGACGCGTATAGCCATATTCATTGTCATACCAAACATAAAGTACAGCAGATTTTTTATCCGGTGAGAGCAAGGTAGCATTGCTGTCCACAATAGAAGCATGTGGATTGCCTACACAATCAGAAGATACTAACTCGTTTGAAACAGAAAAATCAATTTGCTCAACCAAGTTGCCATACATGGAAGCATGGCGTAGCACTTCATTTACTTCTTCCAGTGATTCAACTTCTTTGCCTAAATGTAAATTCAGGATAGCCAGTGATACATTTGGTGTCGGTACTCGCACGGCATTTCCGGTAAACTTGCCGGCCATTTCCGGCATTACTTTCGTAATTGCACTGGCTGCTCCGGTTTCTGTTATTACCATATTTAACGGAGCAGAACGTCCGCGTCTGTATTTTTTATGATAGTTGTCTAATAAATTTTGGTCATTGGTATATGAATGAACGGTTTCTACGTGTCCGCTAACAATGCCAAATTGATCGGCAATAACTTTTATTATTGGCGAAATAGCATTGGTAGTGCATGATGCCGCAGACCAAATATTCGTATCTTCTTGTTTATAGTTTAAGTGATTAACACCATAAACAATATTCGGAATATTGCCTTTGCCCGGAGCCGTAAGCAATACTTGGCTAATGCCTTTAGATTTTAGGTGATTGCCCAACTTTTCAGCATCACGCCAGATACCTGAGTTATCTATCAAAAGTGCATCTTGAATGCCGTAGGCTGTATAATCTATATCAGCAGGATTGTCTGCAGCAATCATGTGTATTACATTGCCATTGGCGATGAGTGCCTTGTTTTCATAGTCTTCTATAATCACGCCACGGAATTTGCCATGAACGGAATCTTTGCGCAGTAAAGAGGAGCGTTTCTTTATTTCTTCATCCGAATTTCCTCTTGTTACAATAGCTTTCAGTACTAACTGTTCGCCATTGCCGTGTTGCTGAATCAACTCACGAGCTGCCAAACGACCAATACGACCGAAGCCGAATAATACCACATCTTTTGGTTTTATTACTCGTTTATCTTTTCCAATGTAGTCGGCTAACTTTGACTGTACGAAATCCGAATATGTCAAAGCATGTTCTTCGAGATAATTTTTTGCAAGCGTAGCTAAATCCAAACGAGTAGGAGCGAGGTCCAGTGCTGCAATTTCATTAGCCAAACCCAAAATTAAATCAATATTGATAGGCAGATTTAAAAATTTTGCTGCATATTCCATATTGTTGAGTACCTCTGTGTAGCGAGAGTCTGCAATACTGCGTCTGAAAATTACGAGTTCGACATTTTTGTCCAGCCACAAGGTTCCGGCAATATTAATCAGTTCCAGAGCTTTTTTTTCATTTTGAATCCAGGAGTTCATTATAAAGTAATTAGAGATTGGTAATGGTGATTAGTTGTTGTAATTGGAGATTAGATACAGAAAATATTTAAAATTTATCATTTAAAATTTAAAATTCGGTATTTATCAATTTCCCAAGTAGTTTTTCAATAACTTACTGCGTGATGTTGCTCTTAGTTTATTGATTGCTTTGTCTTTTATCTGACGAACTCGCTCACGCGTCAATCCGAATTTGGTGCCTATATCTTCCAAACTCATCGGATGCTCAACACCGATACCGAAATAATATTTCAATACATCTTTTTGTCTGTCTGTTAAAGTAGACAATGATCGTTCGATTTCTCTTCGCAAAGATTCCAAATATTCAAGCTGCAAATCGGTGCGTGGAGCACTCGTGTTTTCCAATACATCCAGCAACGAGTTTTCTTCTCCCTCTTGAAAAGGAGCATCTACTGACACGTGACGGGCAGCAACACCCAAAGTAGTTTCAACTTCCTCACGGGTGATTTCAAGCATTTCTGCCAACTCTTCTGCTGACGGCTCACGCTCAAATTCTTGTTCCAGGTTTGAAAACGCTTTATTGATTTTATTCAAAGAGCCTACTTTATTCAATGGTAAGCGCACGATACGGGATTGTTCGGCCAAAGCCTGCAATATAGACTGACGAATCCACCATACGGCATAAGAAATGAATTTAAAACCGCGGGTTTCATCAAAACGTTGAGCGGCTTTTATCAAACCTAAATTACCTTCATTGATTAAGTCGGATAAAGTCAAGCCTTGATTTTGATACTGTTTTGCCACAGACACCACGAAACGCAAGTTGGCTTTGGTCAGTCTTTCCAACGCAATTTGGTCGCCGGCTTTAATTTTTTGGGCTAATTCTACCTCTTCTTCCGGCGTTAATAAATCAACTTTTCCTATTTCCTGCAAGTATTTTTCTAGTGACTGGCTTTCTCTGTTGGTGATGGATTTGGTAATCTTGAGTTGACGCATAAATAATTTCGATTAAAAAAGTGTGCAAAATTACAAAAAAAATGCCTAAAAATCAAGTTATTAAGAAGTTAAATGGAAAAGAAATGGCAATCTTGAGGATGTAGTATTTAAATGGATGTAAATGCCAACGAATGTTTCATGAAACCAAATAATTTTATTTAACAAACCCCATGTGTGGTTTAAACCACATAGAAGCTAAGTATTTATTAAAGCAAATAGTTGTTTAGTGCAAATCAGTTTAGATAGTCAGGCAAAAACATAGTATCGCCTTTGCCGATTCCTGTATTTTTCTATTATTAGCTCAATTTTTTTATAGTAAGCAATGTTATTCCTATAAAAATCAATTTATCTATGCAGTAAAAAAATAAATCCAACCACACAACAGGTTAGTGTATTAAGTTATCTGCATAATTACCAAATTCTCTTTTCAATAAATTGATAACTTTTTTTACTTTATTTAATTTTGACAAAAATATAGATAATGAGCCGTATTTTTTTATTTCCTGGTTTTGGTGAGGATGCTTATTGCTTTGATGAATTATTGCCGTATTTGCAAAAAAACCATGAACTTGTTCCGGTTGATTATCGTCCGGTGTTAGATAAATTTACTTTTCCTTTTATCAGCAGAATGCAGTTTTGCCATGCCATAATACGTTATTACGGCATAAAAAAACAAGATAAAATAATAGGACATTCGATGGGCGGATACCTTGCTTTTCAGATTCGTGAAATTATTTATAACGATATTTGTTTGGTTGGCTCGTTTTGTGACTCACAGAAAATTATACAGTTTTTCCCGCAATCACCTCGTCTTTCACAATTAGTAGCCGGTTCCGGTTTAATAAAAACAGATTTCCTGAGAAATTATCTTTTAAGTAAAATCCAGGATGAACGCATTAAAACAGTTCAGGATAAAATAATGCGCAATATGAAATCATTCAGCAATACGCAGTTGGCTCTCATGTTGGAAGTTTCTTACGAGAGTAAAATAATTTCAGAACAAGCTAACCCATTGCGTATTCATGCTAAGAATGATAAAGTAGTATTGCCTCCCGACGAATCTTATATTGAAGTTGACGGCGGACATTTTTGTATGAATCTCTATCCAGAACAAGTGGCATCAGCCATGAAAAAAAATGATTTTATATAGGTATTTGTGCTACTGTTTTGTAATTATCTTGAATTTCAGTACAGATTTTGTTTTTTCAGTAACCTTAAAACGGTTGTCTATTCTATGCCCGATTACCCAAATCAGTTTTTCTCCGGAAAAGAGTAAGGGTGTATTCTCTTTTTCAATTAAGCTGAATTTTTCATCTTTAAAGTATTTTGATAATTTCTTTTTGCCTGCTTTCTCCGAAGATTTCGGCTTACTCATGCCGAAAGGATAAAAATAATCACCTGTCTTTGGGTAACGAATCATCAAAGGTAAAGAGATTTTTGATGCATCAAAAAAGGCATAATTTCCCGATTCTTTAAGATTTACTTTTTCTATTGGTACCAGCTTGCCTTCCATTTTAAAATTATTGAATTGCAGATTAAAAGGAAACTTGTCAAACTGAAAATAATCATCGCGCTGAATATTTTTGTCCACTATCAATATGCTTTTTCTGTCCACTACAAGACGATGATTTGCTGTATAAAATTGCTTACCTGAAATTTCATTTTCAGTGTGGATATGCTGATAAATTAAGTTCGTTTGATCTGTGTTAAAACCGAACTCATCTAAGATGCGATATAGTAAAGTTTTGCCGTAATGTTTTGAACGGATAAATCCTTTTTTTATTTCCGTGATTCCATCTTTTGTGCTGACACTATTTTTTTTCAACTTTTGCAAATATTCATCTGTCAGCAGTTCATAATCGCGCATATAAGAGACGGTGTCAGCAAAATTTTCTTTAAAGTTTTCATTCAGCTGAGTAAAAAAGGGCAGGAGATGATGTCTTATTTGGTTGCGCTGATAGCTGTCACTAGCATTACTTGAATCTTCGCGAAATTCAATTGCATTTTTTTGTACATATTCTGCAATCTCGGCTTTAGAAATAGCTAAAAGCGGACGAATAACATAGCCGGATTTTGGCAACATGCCACGTATACCTTTAATGCCGCTGCCCTTTGCCAAATTCAAAATAACAGTTTCAATTTGGTCATCCAAATGATGTGCAGTGACGATACTGTGATAGCCATTTTCTTTTCGCATTTGCTCAAACCATGTGTAGCGCAATTCGCGAGCTGCCATTTGTGTAGAAATTCCCGTTTTCTTCTTATAATCTAATGTGTCAAATTTAATGGTATGAAATGGAATTTCACTTTTTTCTGCATACTGTTTTACAAATGCGACATCGCCTTCACTTTCATCTTCACGCAAACCAAAATTGACATGTGCAATGCCAAAAGTATAGTTGAGTTCTTTTAGTATTTCACATAAAAACATAGAATCAATACCACCACTACAGGCAACTAAAACGGGTGCACCGTGTTGCATCAAATGATGCTGATGAATTGTTGACTGTATTTTTTGAGCGATGGTTGACATGAAAGAACAAAATAAAAAAATATAATTAAAATAATTCGGCAATTTTTTCAGCAGGTCTTGCGATAACAGCCTTATTACCAAAAACAACAACAGGACGTTCGATGAGTATAGGATGCGTGACCATTGCTTGTATCCACTCGGCATCGCTTAATGTTTTGTCCTTGTAGCTTTCTATATAGACAGCTTCTTTTGTGCGTATTAAATCGTGAGGTTTAATGTTCAGTTTCTTCAGAAGCGATTGCAGTAATTTTTCGTTAGGAGTTTCTTTAAGGTATTCTACAACAGTAAAAGGAATATTTCTGTCTTCCAGATATTTCAGGGCATCTCTGCTTTTGCCGCAACGACCATTGTGATAAACTGTAATCATGAGCATTGTTATTAATCCACAAATTTAGGAAGTTTACAGGTAAAAGATAAATGCAAGAAAATATAAGAAGTTTTGCAGCAACTGTAATTAAAAATTTGTGGAAGCCACACAACAATTTATTTTGAAATAGGATAAAATTATAAGTACTCAACACTTTTTTGCCAGTTAAACTGTACTCAAAATTACAAGACAAAACGAGCTAAAAACAGCCCTAAACAGCCTTATTTTTTTAGTTTATCACCTGT
>CAYVGM010000027.1:0-18521 GCA_964451125.1 uncultured Chitinophagales bacterium | reverse complement strand
GGTAATTTCCAGAATTTGTGGTATTTCAAAAAGACTGCCTTTCAAGTCTATACACCGCTGGGTTTTATTTTCTTTTCTCATAAAGTTTTGCGTTGGAAAACACCATTTATATTATTGATTTTATATTATTTGCTGTTATTTAAGGCAACATTGCTTATTCTAATCGTAACATTTATTTTGCCTTTTTTTGATGCTATTTGCGCTATTTTTGGTTGGGCAATTAAGCCACTCCGAAGATTGCATTATTTCCTTTTTATGAATTTTGCAGTTTTTTTGGGTTTTATTAATTTTTGTAAAGGAATAAAAACAAATGTCTGGCAACCAACACCACGCAAATAATATACAGTTAGATTCCATTGAATCGGCTGTAGATGCTATTAAAAATGGCAAATTAGTTATTGTCGTAGATGATGAAGATCGTGAAAACGAAGGCGATTTTATAACAGCCGCACGCAATGCTACACCTGAAATTATCAATTTCATGGCAACACACGGCAGAGGCTTAATTTGTACGCCGCTCATAGAAAGTCGTTGTGATGAACTAAAATTGGAACTCATGGTAAATGCCAATTCATCTCACTATGATACTCCGTTTACTGTATCGGTTGATTTAATCGGAGAAGGATGTACAACAGGCATTTCCGCTTCTGACAGAGCTAAGACTATTCAGGCATTAATCAATCCGAATACGAAACCGGAGCAATTAGGCAAACCGGGACATATTTTTCCACTTCGTGCTAAAAAAGAGGGCGTATTGCGCCGTACCGGTCATACGGAGGCTGCTATAGATTTAGCCCGTTTGGCAGGATTTGAACCCGCAGGCGTTTTGGTAGAAATTATGAATGAAGACGGTACGATGGCACGTATGCAAGATTTAATTGCTTTAGCAAAGAAATTGGATATGCGCATTATTTCTATCAAAGATTTAGTGGAATACCGCTTACAGCATGACAGATTGATTAAACGAGAAGTAGAAGTGAAGATGCCTACCAAATATGGCGATTTTAAATTGATAGCTTATAAACAAGATAATTCTAATGATGAGCATTTTGCTTTGGTAAAAGGAGAATGGAATGCGGATGAACCGGTATTGGTGCGTGTGCATTCTTCATGTATTACCGGAGATATTTTGGGTTCGTTCAGATGCGATTGTGGCGATCAATTGCATAATGCCATGCGTATGATAGAAAATGAAGGCAAAGGAATATTGCTGTATATGATGCAAGAAGGCAGAGGCATCGGTTTTATGAATAAAATGAAAGCGTATAAGTTGCAAGAGGAAGGGCTGGATACAGTAGATGCAAATCTGGCACTTGGTTTTAAAGCCGACCAGCGCGACTTTGGCATTGGTGCCCAAATACTTCGTGATTTAGGCGTGAGTAAAATGAAACTGATTACCAATAATCCAAAAAAACGTGCCGCTCTAAAAGGCTACGGATTGGAGATTGTAGAAAATATACCGATAGAAGTAATGCCTAACCACTATAACGAAAATTATCTCAAAACCAAACGAGATAAAATGGGACACGATTTGCTGAAAGGCGAAGAATGAGTTTTAGTTGATTAGTGAACACCTGAAGTTTGTATTGAAAGTGCTTTGAATTAGTTTTAATCACTTGGTTTTTAATTAATATGTATTGTTCACTTAAAAAGTACTTGATTTAGTTTGAAAAACGTTAAATTGAATCTTGTTTCTTCTGTCTTATACTTTTCCTTCATTAAATATTACTTATGAAAATCTGGAAAATAGATAACCTTTCTCTTGAAGCGATAAATGCGCAAGCCAAAAATACAATGATGGAACATCTGGGTATTGAAGTAACCGAAATTGGCGATGATTATATCAAAGCGAAAATGCCGGTTGACCATCGCACACACCAGCCGATGGGATTACTGCATGGAGGTGCGCATGTGGTTTTGGCAGAATCTTTAGGCAGCATGAGTGCCAATTTTTGTCTGGATATCACCAAAGAATATGCACTGGGATTAGATATCAACTCCAATCATATCCGAAGTGTTCGGGAAGGCTATGTTTACGGGACAGCCCGATCGATTCATATCGGTTCAAAAACTCAAGTTTGGGAAATAAAAGTGACAGATGAAAATGATAATTTACTGAATATTTCCCGGCTGACGATGATAGTTTTGCAGTATAAAGTTTAATTCTTCTTTTTACACACAATAAACGCTTTCTTTTTACCTTTACCTATAAACATCTGTTGCTTCGTGTTGCTGCAATATTAGCCTTATTCTCTTTTTTGTGCCATTCATCGCTTGCACAACAGCCTGCTTTTGATTTTAAACAACTTTCTAATCTGAAATCCAAGTCCTTTGTACTTCATACTGATACGCTTGAGCTGGATAGTTTGAGCTTGTTTCCCAATTCAATTACGATTAGAAATTTAGCTAATAATACGCTACTGTCAAATGAACTTTATAGATATGATGCCGCTGAAAACCGACTTATATTTTTGCCTGATAGCAGACCCGATTCCATCACACTTAGTTATCGATCTACACCTGTAAATTTTTATACGTCGTATCAACATAAATCCTTCAATCGCATACGGCATACGGATTCTACTTTACAACAATACTATTATTTTTACCAACCACAACAAGTAGAAAAGAATGCATTTATAGATTTCGGCGGATTGAACTACAGTGGCAATTTTGCTCGCGGTATTCAGTTTGGCTCTAATCAGGATTTAACGCTGAACTCCAATTTAGATTTGCGCCTGAGTGGCAAAATCAGCAATAATATTGAAATAACAGCAGCACTTTCTGATAATAATATTCCACTTCAACCCGATGGCACTACACAGCAAATCCAGGATTTTGACAAGGTATATATCCAACTAAAAAAAGATCCGCACAGCATTACCGCAGGCGATTTTACGGTAAAAAACAGAGAGGGTTATTTTATGCGTTTCGTCAAGCAAATGCAAGGGTTGTGGTATGAAAATAAATTTGTTTTCAAGAATAAATTACAGTTGCAAACCTCATCAGCTATTGCGGTTAGTAAAGGCAAGTTCGGACGTAATATTTTTCAAGGGGCAGAAGGCAATCAAGGACCATACCGCTTAATTGGAAATAATAATGAAACTTTTATCATCGTATTAGCCGGAAGCGAGAAAGTATACATAGACGGGAAACTGTTACAACGTGGCGAACTCAACGATTATATCATGGATTACAATAGCGGTGAATTGGTTTTTATGCCTCGCTATTTAATAACGAAAGATTCAAGAATCGTAGTTGAATTTGAATATACCGACAGAAATTATTTGCGTACCAATGTCAACGAAGCCATTAGAGTAGAATATAAAAATCTGACAGCTTATACCCAGCTTTATATGGAACAAGATGCTAAGAATAAACCTATTTTGAATGATTTGGATGATTCGGCAAAAGCGATACTAGCCGGCATAGGCAATAATATCCAAAGTGCCTATATCTCAGGGATAAGAACAGTTGCCTTTGACAATGCCAAAGTGCAGTATGCGCATATTGATACCACAGTAAATGGCAATTATTTTGATTCCGTTTTTCAATATACCACTAGTAATCTCACACAGGTTTACGATTTGAGTTTTTCTTATGTGGGTGTCAATAAAGGGAATTATATCCCGACAAAAAATGCTAATAATATTCGGGTGTATCAATGGGTGGCACCACAGAATGGCATTCCGCAAGGCAGCTTTGAGCCGGTTATTTTAATCGTAACACCCAAAAGTCAAATTCTGCTTACTTCAGGAGTAGAATATAAAATAAATGAGAAAATGAAGTTGTATGGTGAATTTGCCTTTTCAAACAATGACAAAAATTTATTTTCTAAAATAGACAATAAGCAGAATAATGGCTATGCTTTACTTGCAGGGGCAAGCAGAACGGATACCTTTAAAAATAAAAAAAACTGGGTAAATGCAGTTAGCTATGAGATGCGTGAAAAACGCTTTCAGCAGATAGAACCTTATCGCAATGCAGAGTTTCAGCGCGACTGGAATATCGGTAATTCTACACAAGTAACGGAACACTTGCCTAAGTTTAATTCAGTTTTTTCTGATGATAAACATGGCATTAAGTCATCGTATAATTTTTCGGCTTTAGTAAGAACTAAAATCTATAAAGGTTTTGAGCATACGCTTAATTTTTCGGAGCTGTATAAAAATCTGACGATAAGTACTGAATTGCGCATCTTACATTCCAGAGATACGTTAAATAAAACCGGTTTTTTTCGTCCCAATATTCAGCTTACTTATGTGTTGCCAAGTAAGAAAGGTATTGGTTTTACTACACGTTATTTTTCGGAAAACAATATTTTCAAAAACAAAGAAACCAATGCACTTCAACGTAATTCATTCAAAAATCAGAATATTCAGTTTGTCTTTTTTATGCCCGACACGGCAAAGTGGACTTTTACGTTGCAGTATCTTTATCGAAAGGATATAAAAGTGAAAGACTTTGCTTTTGCAGATTCCACGCAAGCACATACTGTAGAATTTAAAGGCAGTGCCAATCAACTGAAAAACCAAACATTTAACTGGACATTGACTTACCGTCATCTGAAACCCAAAGACAGTACCATACAAACTAAAGCAGAGCAAACTTTTTTAGGCAGAACCGAATACGGTTTTCGTTTGTTTAAAAGTGCTCTGCGGATGAATCTGATTTACGAGCTGGGCGGAGGATTGGAAAAAGTGCGGCAGTATACTTATGTGCAAATTACGAATGGACAAGGTTTTTTTAAATGGATTGATGAAAACCATAATGGGATAAAAGAGCTCAATGAATTTGTGCCGTCTCAGTTTGCCGACAGTGCACAATACATCAGGGTGCTTACTGATTTGAATGAATATGTGAGTGCCAACAGTACAGCATATACTCAAACGCTTACTATACAACCCAAGTCTGTATGGTTTGATAAAAAAGGCATTAAAGGTTTTTTTAGCCGCTTTACGGTACAGTCTTATTTGAATGTGAAACGAAAAGCATATAAGGGAAAACTGGGTAAAAGTTTTAATCCGTTTGTATTTAAAACGGCGGACAGTAATACCATTTCACTGAGTTCCAATATTCGCAATACGTTGATTTTTAATTCCGGTTCTCCCACTTATTCTATCTCTTACACCAATTTGTTAGTCAACGATAAAATTCTTTTATTGAATGGTTTTGATTCCCGAAACCGCATGGATAATATCATTGAAGCATATTACAATTTGAATACATCTTTCACCCTCAACTTAAAATTTGTCCAGAGTCGCAATCGTTTTTCTTCCCAATATTTTACACAAAATAACTTTGACGTACTGGGATTTTATACAGAACCCAAACTTACTTACCAGTGGAAAACGAATATTCGCACCTCATTATCTTATTCTTTTTTACACAAGAAAAACAAACCTGATTTAGGCGCAGAAAAGGCATTATCCAATAATCTGAACTGGGAATTCAGATACAGCAAGTCGGCTAAGTTTACAGCAGAAACTAAATTTACTTTTGCCTATATGAAATATACCGGTGAAAATGGCACGACAAAATCATACACCATACTGGAAGGACTGCAACCCGGTAAAAACTACATCTGGAATGTGAATTACACACATAATATCACATCAAATTTAGAATTGACATTGGGTTATGAAGGCAGAAAAACAGGTACTGCAAAAGTAGTCAACACAGGAAGAGCGCAACTCAGAGCGGTGTTTTAGAGAATATTTAATCAGTATTTATTGCTTCCACGATATAACCTTGTTTTCTCAGTAAATTGATTATGCCTTTTTCACCGGCAAGGTGACCGGCACCTACAGCAATAAAGCAAGGTTCTTTTTGTATGAAATTTTCTAATTTAGCAATCCAGTTGGCATTGCGTTTATCAACCAGTGTTTCGGTGTATACTCTCGCATCTTCACCAGAAAAATATTCACTGAGTTTCGTTAAATTCTGTTCTTTATAATATTGAACTAAGGTGTCCAGCTTCTTAATATTTTCGTTGTAATTTTTTATGGCATCCACAATGCTTTTAAACTGTTCATCGATAGGAATTTCATCTATAAAAGCCAATTGTTCGTCCATCGTTTCTAATCCGTCGAGTGCGATATTTTTTTCTTCGGCAATGGACTTAAATTCTTCTTCATACGATTGCATCGTGTTGCCCATGAAATTGATGTAAAGCATTTGTTCTAAAAAGAAGGGCTTGAAATGGGAATAAGCCATATCGAAATTGGATGCTCCTATTTTCAAAGAATCAATGTAGAACTGTCTAACAACGATATAATCCGAGTCGGATAAATATTCTTTAATGGATTTGTAATCAGGCAGTATGCTGAGCTGTGCCAGTTTCACTACATTCACCTTGCTTAAGTCAACTTCCATTACTACACGTTTGGCTTGCAACAGTTTTTGTTTTAGACTATTGCCGATATGAAAATCCTCATCTTTTATGATGTGAATGGTTCCGTACAAATACGAAGGTTGTTTTAGTCCGTTTCCGCTTATACGCCAAAGCAGACTATTTTCTGTTTGCAATATTTCGTCAGTTACAGCAGTTGTACTCGTTTTTTGTGACTGATGCGTAGATGAACAACTTCCCAGCCATCCGGATAGCAAAGTGAAAAAGAGATAAAATGGAATTTTTTTTGACATATAGCGTTTTAGGAAAAATAAGTAAAAAAAAGGTGCGTCATCCGCACCTTGCTATTTTATTAATGTCCACCGGGACCACTGGGTTGTACCCAAGGCGTTTTGCGAGGACTTTTATACTCTTGTTTGTAGGCTTCGATATTTTTTCCTGATTCCGGCTTCCAGTAATCTTTACCCAGAAAATCAATCACAGGCTCAAATTGTGGAACAGCGATATATCCTTTCAATGGAGTGATTAATTTATAATCTGAAGTTAAGATGACAAAAGTAGGATAGGAGAGTTGGTTTTGCATAAAGTAAGCCGCCAATTCATGATAGCCACTCCTGCCACCCGGTATAAATGTCCAGTTTTTATTAAGAAAGTTGATGGTGTCACGGCGTTCTGCGTCAAATTTTACACAATAAAAATCTTTTGACATGATGTCAGCAACCACTGAATCTTCAAATGTATTTTTATCCATTACTTTACACCAGCCACACCACGAAGTATAAAAGTCAACAAATATCTTCTTAGGGTTTTTTTCATTGAGTTTCACCATCTCATCCCAGGTTAGCCAGTTGATTTTGCCCGGAGTTTGTTGTATTGTGAAGCTCTTAACTTCTTTAACTTCTTCTTTCTTTTTCGTAGTTGTCGAAGTGGTTTTGCTGGTAGTTGTTTTTGAGTTGCTTTTAGGCGGACTTGTTTTTCCAATTGCGTTAGGAGAAACAATTACCGTACACACGGCAAATAAAACAAAGGCTATAAATTTGTTCATGTAAATAAGTTAGGTATTTGTATTGATTATTGACCTGCTTGAAATTGTTGGAAATCCATTTTTTGATAGCTTCCGCTTTGGAAATAATTAAGCAGTTCATTTAATGTCTGTACATCTTTGAATCCTGGAAATGTTTGCAGTTTTTTACCGCTTGCATCTAACACAACCAGTGTGGGATAACCTATTTTTCCACCCACATTGCCTAATTCTAATGCAAGCTTGTTGGCACCGCGTTTTCCGCTGTTATCAAAACCGTAGCTTGTGCCATTGAATTGAATAACCTCTTGTGTTTCAGCATTAAATTTTACCGGTACAAAATCCGCATCAAAATCCGCTAAAATTGCTTGGTCGGTAAATACATTATCTTCCATTTTTTTACACCATCCGCACCAATCAGTGTAAATATGTACGAAGATGAATTTCTTGTTTTGTGTTTTTGCAGTTTCCACGGCAGATTGTATAGGCACCCATTTCACTTTAGTATCATCAGCCGTATTTTTCTGATTTTTAGCAAATGCTGTAATGGCAAAAAATAAAGCCACTGTCAGAGATAACGTTATAGTTGTAAATAATTTTTTCATTTTAATGTTCAATTTTATCCGGATAAGTACAAATTTAATACCAATATCCTTATTTTCATACAAAGTAAAAAAAAGTGGGCAGAAAAATTGTTGTAGCTATCAGTGGAGCAAGCGGAGCTGTGTATGCTAAAGTATTGTTAGACAAACTGTTGCATATAAATAATCAAATTGAAAAGGTGGGTGTTGTAATGAGTAAAAATGCAGCAGAAGTCTGGAAATATGAGCTTGGAAATGATGCATACACTCAATATCCTTTTGAATTTTATGAAAAACAAGACTTTTTTGCACCTTTTGCTTCCGGAAGTGCCAAATATGAAACGATGATTGTTTGCCCTTGTTCTATGGGAACTTTAGGCAGAATTGCAGGCGGAATTTCTGACGATTTGACAACCAGAGCAGCAGATGTAATACTTAAAGAAAGAAGAAAACTGGTACTTGTTTTGCGCGAAACGCCCTATAATTTAATTCATATTAACAACATGAAACTTATAACACAAAGCGGAGGTATTATTTGTCCGGCTTCTCCATCCTTTTATTCCAAACCTCAGGATTTTGAATCCTTGGCAGCAACAGTAATCGACCGTGTACTCGACTTGTGCGGCTTAGAAAGTAAAGGTTATGAATGGGGAAATAATTGTTAAGTTAGTTTGCTGCACTTTAATAAAAATTATAGTATAATCTATTTATTGTAAATATACTTACTCTTCAGTACTGCCCATTTCATTTGCAGTACGCCCCAAACGGCTTCTTTTATAATGCCGCCACTCATTTTAGAGGTACCCAATTCTCTGTCTCTAAAAGTAATGGGCACTTCTATCACTTTCAATTCCAGCATCCATACGGCTAATTTCATCTCAATCTGAAAGGCATAGCCTACGAAAGTAATATTATCGAAATTGATATGTTGTAAAGTCTCTCTTCGATAACATACAAAGCCTGCCGTCGTATCTTTTATCCGCATACCGGTGATAATACGCACATACTTAGAAGCAAACCAGGATAAAAACAATCTGTCCCATGACCAGTTTTTTACATCGCCACCTTTTACATAGCGTGAGCCTACTGCCAGATATGCCCCTTTGTTTTCGCAAGCATTTAATAATTCCAACAGTTTTTCCGGTGGATGTGAAAAGTCAGCATCCATCTCAAAGATGTAAGAGTAATGATGATCTAATGCCCATTTAAAACCGGTGATGTATGCCGTACCCAAACCCGATTTACCTTTGCGCTCCAGTAAATGTATTTTGCCTTGATGTACTTTCATCAGTGATTTTACAATTTCTGCAGTCCCGTCGGGCGAGCAGTCATCAACTATTAAAATCTCAAATCTGTCAGAAAGATTGAGTACAAAAGGTAATATTGTGGCAATATTTTCCTTTTCATTGTAAGTGGGCATTATTATCAGACAGTCTCTCAATACAAAATTATATAAGAGCGCAAAAATACGAATTCAATTTACTAAATAGGAATTCAGACTAACTATTTTGTTTTAATTTCGTTAATAAGTGTAAAGTTTACTTGTATTTCTTTATCAATGTTTCCACATATTTGCCAATTACATCAAATTCGATATTCACAATAGTGCCTGCACTATAGGTATGAAAAAGAGTATGTCGGAATGTGTATGGAATAATAGAAACGATAAATTTTCTTTTTTTCGCCTTTACAACAGTGAGTGAAACGCCGTCAATACAAACCGAACCTTTGTCCACCAAGGTGAATTTAGGTTTCTTAGTAAACTTAATGGTAAAGTTCCAGCTTCCATCTTTTTCTTCTATATCATATATTTCAGCGGTTTGATCTACATGACCTTGAACAATATGCCCGTCAAATCTTGTGTTATCAGACATGGCGCGTTCTACGTTTATTTTATCTCCAATTTTCAGGTTATATAAGTTTGTTTTTTGTAGCGTTTCATCTATGGCTACTACTGTATGTGTTGTATTTGTTTTGGATACTACCGTAAGGCATACGCCATTATGTGCTACACTTTGGTCAACTTTTAATTCATTGGAAAAAGCACATTTAACTGTGATAATCAAATTTTCACCATTTTGGTTGAGTTGTGTTATTTCACCTGTATTTTCAATTATTCCTGTAAACATGTTTGTACTTAGTTTAGGTTTGGGTCTTCCGGCAATTGAGCAATCAGTTTGTTTTTACCACCCATTTTAATGAGTACTTCCTGCCACATGTACTCACTCATTTTAAAAATTTCTGGATAGTCTTTACAAATTATCCAACTGTTTTCCTGCATTTCCTCAGCTAATTGCCCATCGCCCCAGCCTGCATAACCGGCAAAGAATTTTATATTTTGCGGCATGACTCTGCGGGCTTTTACCAGGGATTTCAATTGATCGAAATTGCCGTTCCAGTAAATGTTTTCTGTTACTTTCAACGAACCTTCCAGCAAATCACCATAAGCATGAAGATAGTTAAGCCTATCCATGCCAACCGGTCCACCATAATATACTGCCGCCTCGAAATGTGGGAAGTTAGGTATCATTTCATTTACCTTAAAGATGGAAGGGCGGTTTAATACTAAGCCAATGCTCCCATCTTTTTCGTGCTCGCATAATAAGGTTACCGTGCGCTTAAATGCAGGATCTTTCATATAGGGTTCTGCAATCAGTAAATCTCCTTTATCCAGTTCTATAATATTTGACATGTTTTTCTATTCAACAATATACATACGAAATCTGTACCAAAGATAAAAAATATACATTTTCTTTAAACAGACAATTTTTTTAAAAATACAATTGAAATAAAAGAAAATTTGTAATTAACTTTACTTTGCTAAACTGACCATGATTACAACATTACTTGTAGAAGATGATCCACTCTTTATAGAGTCAATAAGGGATATGCTTTTGGATATCGGTGCAAATATTCAGTTGCTTGATACATGTTCTACATTAAGGCAAGCCCGAGAGGCAATTTTGAAATACAATCCGCAATTACTTTTATTGGATGTTGAATTGCCTGACGGAAACAGTTTGGATTTGCTGAATAATCTGGATGAGGCCAATCAGGGGATTTTTGAAGTGATATTTATTACAGCATTTGACCAATATGCACTTGAAGCCATAAAAAAAGATGCAGCAGATTATTTACTGAAACCATTTACTAAAACGGAACTTATAAAAGCATTACAGAAGGTTGAAAAACGTTTGCAAATTTATGAACGTTTGGAGAGAACAGAAGAACTTGAAAAACGCATGAAAGATTTTATATCACATAATCAACAGGCAAATAATATTCTAATAAATACTTATGACGGTGCACTTTTGTTGAACGCCAATGAAATAATTCACCTCGAAGCAGAAAGTAATTATACTATTTTTCACATGGAAAACAACAAAAAAATTACTTCTTCTAAAACCTTATCAACGTATGAAACTACACTTGAATCTTTGAATTTCTTCAGAGTTCATCGTCAGTCAATTATTAATATAGCAAAAATTAAGAGCATTATTAACTTAAATGGCTCTTATTCAGTTTTACTCAGTGATGGAAGTAAACTTGAAATTTCCAGAAGAAAAAAGAAAGATTTTTTTGAAAAGATAGCTTTGAAACAATAATGGGCAGGCTTTTAGTGAAAAATTTTATCTCATTTATTTTATTTAGTTTTCATTTCGCCAACAGTAAATTAAATTACCGGGAGTTGCTATCGTATAGCTTTCATTAAACACTAACTGAAAGGAAAATGAAAACTGTGTATTCTCAATTTTTGAATGCGTACTTTCATGCAGTTTGCTGAATAATAAAATACCCTCGGGCTTTACCGTGCTTTTTAATTTTGCCAAAAACGAAACATCCAGACATTCCATTGGGGTTTGGTCATCAATAAATACATCAAATAATACTAAGTCGTATTGCAATAAATCAGCTTGTTTTAAAAAGGTAAGAACATCTTCTGCAAAATAGTTGATTTTGCTCTTGTGTTTCGATTGTAAATATTTTTTTGAACAATCGATAACAACTTCATCTATTTCCACAGCATCAATTTTTTCAATACTGTCATTTGCTTCTAACAGATTAATGACACTGCCTATGCCTAAGCCTAATACCAAAACAGACTTTAATGGCAAATGATGGATTTGCAATGTTTTAAATGGAATGGAAAACG
Source organism: uncultured Chitinophagales bacterium (assembly GCA_964451125.1). Lineage (GTDB taxonomy): Bacteria > Bacteroidota > Bacteroidia > Chitinophagales > JADIYW01 > JADJSS01. Next base: position 6,414 of record CAYVGM010000027.1, on the reverse strand, counting down.
AAGTATAGTATTTCCCAAATGAATAAATAACGTGATGAGTACTCAGCTTATACGTGCCCCTGTGATAACTTACATTTATCACTCCACTATACTGACTTTCCAGCTCTTCTACCGGAAATTCAAACAAATAACTCGCATAATGCTTTAAGCCCGAAATCATGCTAATGGGCGTAAGTCAACTGATTGTAATTGGCAGATACAAAGCTTTGGTAGCAGTTGGTCAATTCCTTTTTGCACAAATCTATAATCTCGTAATTGCTAGGGAAATTTTGCGGAGGATAGTTGAGTTTATTTAATGTTGAAACACTCAATGCCCGTTTATCCCCGTTGATTTGATAATAGCTGTAATTAAATACGGCATTGCCTGAACATTTAGATTGCTTCATAATTTGTTTGGAATATGCATCATAAAGTGTGGCATCTCCCAAAATCTGAGCCGTCTTATTCATGCGAGTTTCTTTGACATCACAATATACTTTTATGTATTTCGGTTCTTTAATGTCATTGCCCAAACTGTCTTTTTTTACATTGCCTCTGGAATCCAATACATATTGCCAGCCATCTTGTATTGTGTTTTGTTCAGTGGTGATAATTTCTTTCACATTATCCGGTGACAGATTGAGCTGGTACAGATTAAGTTTGATGACATAATCATAGTTAATGCTGTCCACTTTATTATAATGAATTTTCAGCCACTCACTGGTATTATTGATGGAAATGCTGCTTAATATGCCGGTGGCAAAATCAGGAGGAAACTGAAGCCCAGTAGGATAATCAACTACGATTAATGCAAAATTTGTTCCTTTTATTCTGGCTTCGGCAATAAGTTCATTCACATCTTTATAGTTAATATAAAATTTTTTGGATGCCGTAAAATAATCAACCGATTGTCTGATATTACTTTTTAAACCCGAACGCAATAATTTCAAGCCTTGTTCATAATATACTTCTGCCGCATTTTGTCTCGATTCTTCTAAACCATACGACATATTAAATACTTCTATTTCGGCTTTATTTCCATCAGAATAATGAAGCGGTAATAAGCGGAGTAAATCATTTTGACGTTTGCTGATGAGCGTATACAAATCGAATATTTGTTCCCATTTACTGCCATCGCTGTTTAGCGTTTTCAGATTGTCTATTTTTTCTTTATCTCGTGCAAGTACACTTTTATAGGCTTGTTCAAAATATTTTAAATCATCGTCCTCATAATGTTCCAGTTTTAAAAACTGATCAACCACACTGTCATAGTCTCTGTGTTCAAAACTGCGTTTAATGGTATGGCAAGACATGAGCATCAAGCTCAGAAATAACAAAAGGATATGATTTTTTTTCATAATACAAATTATTCAGCCACAAAAATAGAAATACATCATGATAAATGCCATAAAAAATAATGCCAACTTGCTTTCATTTCTAAAAGTTCCACGCTTTTTGCATTTTTAACCAAATAAATGTTAATTCTAAATTAAATTGCGAGTATGATTTAAATCATACATTTTACATCTCCTTGATTTTAAGATTTTTATATCACTAATTAAATTCATTCTAAATAACATTTTTCCACACTTTATACTACTTAGAAATACGAATGCTATATTTGCAACCGAGAAAATTTCAGGTGTAATGTATAAATTCAAAACAATCAGAGTTTCCCTCTCTCTTATAGCGTTAATTCTATCCCTATTTTTTACTAACCAAATAAAAGCAGCTTATGCAGTACCTGATGTTCAGGCTTCAGATGCCGCCGGCGTTGATAAGGTAAAAAAAGGGCAGGAACTGTTTAAGGCTAACTGTGCTTCTTGCCATAAGATTGACTCCAAATTAGTCGGACCGGCTTTAATGGGCACATGGGACAGATGGGAAAGTGAAGACAAAATAATTGCGTGGGTGCAAAACTCACAAAAATTAATCAGCTCAGGCGATGCCTATGCTAATAAAGTTTTCAATGAAAACAACAAAGTAGCAATGACTGCCTTTCCGCAGTTGACTAAAGAACAAATACAAGACATCTTTTTATATGTAAAAAATAGTGCAGTTGTTGAACAACCTGCTGCCGGCGCTGCCGCCGGTGCTGTTGCAAATGCTGCTCCTAAATCGAATAAAGGCATCTTTTATTTCTTGATAGCCTTATTGGCTGTATTAGCGTTAGTACTTTGGAACATTGTTTCCAAACTGAATAAAATAGTTAATGCAAAAGAAGGTGTGGCAGAACCGGAAGCAAAACCTTTCTTCGGTCCTCGCTTTAAAAAGACAGCTCTGTTGTTGGGTTCTGTATTATTAGTGTTCAACATCTTTAACGGGGCTATTGATTTAGGTCGCTCTCAAGGTTATGCTCCCGATCAGCCGATTCGTTTCTCTCATGCCCTACACGTAGGACAAAACCAAATAGATTGTCAGTATTGCCATATCGGAGTGGAAAAAAGCCGTCACGCAAGTATTCCGGGTACACAAATTTGTATGAACTGTCATAAAGCAGTCAATACCGGTCCGAAATACGGAAAAGATGAAATCAAGAAAATTTATGATTATGCAGGTTGGGATCCTGATCAGGCAAAATTTGTTCGTGAACCTAAAAATATAGAATGGGTGAAAATTCACAACTTGCCGGATCACGTTTATTTCAACCACTCACAACACTATAAAGTTGGCGGTATTAAATGTCAAACATGTCATGGAAAAGTAGAAGAATATGAAGTGATGAAACAATTTGCACCGCTTTCTATGGGATGGTGTATCAATTGCCACCGTCAAACTGAAGTGAAATTTAATGACAATAAATACTACTCTATTTTCCAACGCTATCAAAAAGAGCTGAAAGAAGGTAAAAAAGACAAGATTACGGTAGCAGACGTAGGAGGTACTGATTGTCAAAAATGCCACTATTAATTAAAAATTATTTGTATAAATCGTTATAACATTCCTAATAATGAGTAACAAAAAATACTGGTCGAGTTTAGATGAGTTGAATGAAACTCCGGCATATAAAGAACAAGCCGCTAATGAGTTTCATATCAACAGCGACGAAAATGATGTAACAGAGTTCGGCTCTAACCGTAGAGATTTCTTAAAAGCAATGGGTTTCAGCGTTTCAATAGCTGCACTATCATCTGCCTGTCAGATTCCGGTTAAAAAAGCAATTCCTTACACAATAGATTTAAGAAAAGCAGTTCCTGAAATTGTTCCGGGTGTAGCAGAATACTTTGCATCAACCTATTGCAATGGCACTGATTTTGTCAATATTTTAGTAAAAACACGCGAAGGTCGTCCTATAAAAATTGAAGGCAATAATGATTCGCCTTTGACATTAGGAGGAACCAATGCGCATGCTCAAGCATCAGTTTTGGGATTATATGATGTTACCAGAGCCAAAAAACCTTTGAAAGGTGGGAAAGAAACAGACTGGAAAACAGCAGATGCTGAGATTTCGCAAAAATTAACTGCAATTGCACAATCCGGCGGCAAAATTGCACTGGTTACAGGAACGGTTACATCTGTACTGACTAAAAAGGCAATCGAAAAATTTGTGGCTAAATATCCTACAACTAATGTTGTGAGTTATGATGCCGTTTCTGCTTATGCTACTCGAAAAGCGAATCAGATTTCTTTAGGCTCACCGATTATTCCTACCATTCATTATGATAAAGCTGATGTCATAGTAGGATTTAACAGTGATTTTATCGGAACAGGAATTTCTAACGTGGAAAACGCTAAAAAATATATAGCAAACCGCGTTCCCAGCAAGTCTAACCCTAAAATGTCACGTCATTATCAGTTTCAATCGGTTGCTACTTTAACCGGTTCTAATGCTGATTACAGATATCAAATTAAACCTTCAGAAGAAAAACAAGCTTTAATAAACTTGTTGGCAAAAGTTGGTGGAACTATTAGTGGAAGTGCCGCAGTTTCTGTTAAAGAAACTAACGATGGAATTGACAAAGCTGCCAAAGATTTACTGGCAGCAAAAGGACGTTCTGTAGTGGTTTCTGGTACTAACGATGTACAAATACAATTACTGGTAAATGCCATAAACAGCGTATTAGGAAACTATGGTACTGTTGTAGATACTGCAACTACATACAACCTGAAATCTGGAAATGATGAAGCTTTATCCTCTTTGGCAAATGATTTGAAAGTGGGTGCATATAAAGGTGTTATTTTCTTAGGGGCAAATCCTGTATATAATACTGCCTATGCAGATATTTTCAAAAATGCTATAAAAGGTGCTGAGCTTTCAGTATCAACTGCTGACAGACAGGATGAAACAGCTCAGTTCTGTACTTATTTATGTCCGGAATCACATTATCTGGAATCTTGGGATATCATTAATCCAAAAACGGGATTTTACGGTTTTGTTCAACCAACTATTAATACCATTTTCAGTACACGTCAGGTAGCAGAAACACTGATGACTTGGGCCGGTGATACAACACCAATTGCCACATTTGCTGAAAATGAAATTGCAGCTTTATCAAGTGGAAATTTTCAAAATGCAGTTCAAGCAGGATTTGTTGGAACTGTTGGAGTTGGAGGCGGTGCTGCTGCTAACGCAGGAAGCGCAATAGCAGCTATTACTCCGGTAACAGCTGCCAATAGCATGGAAGCTGTACTTTATCAGAAAATTGGTGTGGGTGATGGAGATTTGGCTAACAATGCATTCTTGCAAGAATTACCTGACCCGATTACTAAAGTTACTTGGGATAACTATGTAACCATACCTTATTCTTTTGCAAAAGCTAAAGGTTTCTCAGATGAAGAAATCATGCCTTCTGACAAAAGAGTTAAAACTGCTAATGTAACTATAAACGGTAAAACGTATAAAGACCTTCCGGTAGTTGTTCAATTTGGGCAAGCACCTAATACCATTGCAGTTGCTTTGGGTTACGGAAGAGAAAAAGCAGGCAAAGCCGGTGACGGTGTAGGTAAAAATGTTTATGGCGCTGTTGCTTATGTAAATGGCATTGCATCTTATTCTTCTGCTGATGCAAAAATTGAGTTCAATTCTTCTAAATATGAATTAGCGCTCAACCAAACTTATCATACATTGATGGAAGATAATAATCTTCCACTCAGACCTAAGCGTTTCAGACACGGAATTTTGAAAGATACGAATCTGGAAGAGTATAAGAAAAATCAGCACGCAGGCAATGAGGACAGAGAAATAATAAAAGAAGAGTTTAGTCATTCATTATATGATGCATATACACCAAATGACTATAAACAAGGTCATCACTGGGGAATGACGGTTGACCTGAATGCATGTATTGGTTGCGGTTCATGTGTGGTAGCTTGTGGTGTGGAAAACAACGTTCCAGTAGTAGGTAGACGACAAGTTTTCCGCTCTCAGGAAATGCACTGGATGCGTATTGACCGTTACTATAGTGGTAATCCGGATAATCCGGATGTGGCATTCCAGCCTATGATGTGCCAGCATTGTAATAATGCACCTTGCGAAAATGTGTGTCCGGTAAATGCTACCAATCACAGTATAGATGGTATAAACCAAATGGCATATAACCGTTGTATCGGTACAAGATATTGTGCGAATAACTGTCCTTATAAAGTACGTCGTTTTAACTGGTTAGACTATCAGGCAGCTGACGTATTTGGCAAATGGAATGACGGTAAACGCTCATTTACAGATACAGAAGCTCAATCTTATATGTTTGAAGACCTTACACGTATGGTATTGAATCCGGATGTAGTAGTTCGTTCAAGAGGCGTTATCGAAAAATGTTCATTCTGTATCCAAAGAATTCAGGAGGGTAAACTGAATGCTAAAAAAGAAAACCGTGCAGTTAAGGATGGAGAAATAAAAACAGCATGTCAAACAGCATGTCCTACTAATGCAATCACTTTTGGAGATCAAAATGATAAAGAAGGGGCAGTAGCAAAAACATTCAATGAAAGTGGCAGAAATTATTTTGTATTAGAAGAATATCATGTAGTTCCTGCAGTTGGGTATCAGGTAAAAGTGAGAAATATAGACGAAAAACCGTTTGATTATTTTATACATAAACCGGGATTAGCATAAATAATTATTAAAAGTCGAAACAGATATTATAATGGCAAGTCATTTTGAATCACCAATTCGAGAACCGTTAATCAGGGGTAATAAGACCTACAAAGACATTACCAATGACATTGTACGTCCTCTCACAGGGAAAATTCAACCTCGTTGGGCATTTTGGACAGGGGTTTCTGCAATAGTAGCAGCCTTTGGAGTATTTTGCCTTACTTGGGAGGTATGTTTTGGAATTGGAACCTGGGGTGCGAACAAGACAGTTGGTTGGGCATGGGATATTACCAACTTCGTTTGGTGGATCGGTATCGGTCATGCCGGAACGCTGATTTCTGCAATCTTATTGTTATTCCGTCAAAAATGGCGTACAGGTGTAAACCGTGCTGCTGAGG